>NZ_LHVI01000016.1:0-283148 GCF_001269755.1 Pseudomonas sp. Q12-87
TCGACTGACCCACCGCATTCGCGAGCAAGCCCGCTCCCACACTGAACCGCGTTGAGATTGAGATAACTGGTTTAAGGAGATCCCCATGAACGCTGCCATCGACGTCCTACAGTCCACCCTCCCGCACATCAACCGCGACCGCCTGTGGCAATCGCTCATGGACCTGGCGCAGCTCGGGGCCACGGTCAAGGGCGGGGTGTGCCGGCTGGCCCTGACCGACCTGGACCGCCAGGCCCGGGATCTGTTCGTGCAATGGACCGAGGCGGCCGGCTGCACGGTCAGCATCGATGCGGTGGGCAATATCTTCGCCCGCCGCCCGGGACGCAATCCGAACCTGCCGCCGGTGATGACCGGCAGCCACATCGACACCCAGCCCACCGGCGGCAAGTTCGATGGTTGCTTTGGCGTGCTGTCCGGGCTGGAAGTGTTGCGCACCCTCAATGACCTGAACATCGAAACCGAAGCACCGCTTGAAGTGGTGGTGTGGACCAACGAAGAAGGCTCGCGCTTCGCCCCATGCATGATGGGCTCCGGCGTGTTCGCGGAAAAATTCACCCTTGAGGAAACCCTGGCCAAGACCGACGCCGAAGGCATCACGGTGGGGCAGGCGTTGAACGCCATCGGCTATGCTGGCCCGCGCCCGGTCAGTGGCCATGCGGTGGGCGCCTATTTCGAGGCGCACATCGAACAGGGGCCGATCCTCGAAGACGAGGGCAAGACCATCGGCGTGGTGATGGGCGCGCTGGGGCAGAAATGGTTCGACCTGACCTTGCGTGGCGTCGAAGCCCACGCCGGCCCGACCCCGATGCACCTGCGCAAGGACGCCCTGGTGGGGGCCTCGATCATCGTCGGCGCCGTCAATCGCGCCGCCCTCGGCCATCAACCCCATGCCTGCGGCACGGTCGGTTGCCTGCAGGCCTATCCGGGGTCGCGCAATGTCATCCCTGGCGAAGTGCGCATGACCCTGGACTTCCGTCATCTGGAACCGGCGCGGCTGGACTCGATGATTGCCGAGGTCAAGCAGATGATCGAAGACACCTGCCGGCAACATGGCCTGACCTATGAACTGAAACCCACCGCCGACTTCCCGCCGCTGTATTTTGACAAAGGCTGCGTCGACGCCGTGCGCGGCGCTGCCCAGGGGTTGGGCCTGTCGCATCTGGACATCGTCAGCGGTGCCGGTCATGACGCAATTTTCCTCGCCGAACTGGGCCCGGCCGGCATGATCTTCGTACCCTGCGAGGGCGGTATCAGCCACAACGAAATCGAAAACGCCGCCCCCGACGACCTTGCCGCCGGCTGCGCGGTGCTGTTGCGCGCCATGCTCGCCGCCTCCCAGGCCATTGCCGAGGGGCGCATGGCGGCATGAATGGCGCGCTGCACTAACGTCACCCCATGTGGTCGTAACCCTCAACGCATCCATGCTTGAAAGGCACTGACCACATGGAGACCCAATGAACCAAGACGTCCCCAATACAGATACCAATCGCCGTCAATTGCTGCAGATCATCGCCGGGCTGTCGGACGGGGTGATGTTGATCGAAGTCGACCAGACCATTGCCTGGGCCAATGAAGCCGCCCTGGCCATGCACGGTGTCCAGGACATCAGTGAGCTGGGCGCCAATGCCAAGCAATACGCCCGCCGTTTCAACCTGCGCTATCGCAACAATCACCCGCTGACGGAGGATAACTACCCAATTGCCCGGGTCGCCCGTGGCGATGAGTTCAGCGATATCCTGGTGGAGGTGACGCCCGAGGCCGATCCGGATCGCACCTGGGTCCACCGGATCCGCAGCATGGTGTTGAGCGATCGCGGGGGCGAACCGGAATATCTCGTGCTGATTCTCAGTGACGCCACTGAATGGGCCAGCGCCGAACAGCGGTTCGAAAAGACCTTCGGCGCCAATCCGGCGCCGGCAGTGATTTGCCGTCTCAGCGACCTGCGCTACATCAAGGTCAACCAGGGTTTCCTGGAAATGACGGGCTACAGCCGCGACCAGGTGATCGGCCGTTCGGTGTATGAACTGGACGTGCTCGAAGCTGCGGAAAAACGTGACCTGGCCGTCGAGCGCCTGGGGCAGGGCGCGACCATCCCGCAAATGCAGGCCGAGCTTAAACTGCCCGATGGCGGGAGCAAGCAAGTGATTGTCGCCGGCCAGCCCCTGGACCTGCAGGACGAGGACTGCATGCTGTTTTCCTTCATGGACATGGAGCCGCGCCGCAAGGCTGAAACGGCGCTGCGCCAGAGCGAAGAGCGCTTTGCCAAGTCGTTCCGCCTGTCACCCGTACCGACCCTGGTGTGCAACGCCGAACAGCAGTTGATGGAAGTCAACGAAGCTTTTCTGCATACCACCGGTTATGCCAGCGAAGAACTGTTGGGCAAAACCGTGGAGGAAATCGGCTTTCTCGATAAGGATGCCAGGGACACGCTATTCGCCAGGCTGGAAAAGACTGCGGCTCTTTCAAAGCTCGACGTCAAGGTGCAAAAGAAGGAGGGGGAACTTATCGACTGCGAAGTCGCTGCCGATACGGTGCTGATCGAGGACAAGCCTTGTTACCTGCTAGTGTTGATGAACATCACCGAGCGCAAGCGCTCGGAGCTGGAGCTGGTGGCGGCTATCGAGGAGGTGATGAAGGATGCTTCCTGGTTCAGTCGGACCCTGATCGAGAAACTGGCCAACGTCAAAAGCATCAATGCCCAGGTGCCCAGTGCCTCGTTCACTGAATTGACGGCTCGGGAGCGCGACGTGCTGGGCCTGATTTGCCAGGGGCTGGCCGACAAGGAGATCGCCGCGCGCTTGAAGTTGGCACCCAATACGGTACGCAACCATGTGGCGACGCTGTATTCGAAACTGGACGTTCATAGCCGCAGCGAGGCGATTGTCTGGGCTCGGGAGCGCGGGTTGTTCGCCAATGAATGGCGGATGAAGGCACCATGATAGCCAGTGCAAATGCACCTGGCATGCTGGTGCAAATTCGGGTTCTGCGTGTGGGTCGGGGTCCTTAGGCTGTCAGGGTGCGATATCGCTACGGATGTCGCGTCCCCATGAAACAGTCAAGGAATACGCCACAATGTGCATCGAACCCCGTAAGTGCGAGATCGACAGGACGTCCATGCCTGCCCGGAAGTGGACGCTGTCCACCGTTCATTTGCGCCTTCGCAGCTGAGGTGCAACCCATGACTCATCTGGCACCCTTGCGCACCCGCCTCGAAGAAAGCTTTACGCCGCTGGCCTGTGAATGCAGCCTCAACGGCGACGGCACCCTCACCGTACGCCTCTATCACCGCGAAAGCGGCGAAGTGGACCTGGTGGTGAGCGGCATGAGCCTGGACAGCGTCCGCTCCGATGAAAGCATTGCCAAGCTGATCGACGAGCTGCGCTACGAGCTGAAAAACACCCCGCTGCATCGTTCCGAGCCCTGAGAATCCAGAATGGTTTGACAAGTAACCCTGTGTTCCTACGAGCCGGCCGTCACAACAATGTTGGCCGGCAATCGAGCGCCAGCCGCGCGCCGCCGTATTCACTGCTGTCCACTTCCAGCGTAAAGCCGTGCAAATTGACAATCGCCGCGACGATCGACAGGCCCAGGCCGAATCCGCCGTGCTGGCTGCTGCCCTCGGCGCGGTAGAAACGACGAAACACGGCCTTGCGCTCTGTCTCGGGAATGCCGGGGCCGGAATCGAGTACTTCGATGCGCGTGCTGTCACCCTGATCGACCCCCCGCAGAATCACACGGCCCCCCGTCGGGGTGAACTTGATCGAATTGCTCAGCAGGTTCGACACGGCCTCGAACAGCAGCGCCCTGTCGCCATTGAGCAGGGGCAGGCTGTCAGGTACTTCCAGCACGAAGGTCAATTCGCGCTCCTCGGCCAGCGGCAGGTAGAAATCATGCAGCTCCAGCAATAACTGCAAGGGATCGAGGCGCACGAAACCCGAGCGTCGTTGCTGGTCTTCCAGTTCGGAAATGCGCAGCAAGCCACGAAACCGCGCCATCAGGGTATCGGTCTCGGCAATCACCTGGTCCATCTGCAACGCCTCGGGCGAGCCGTCCGCAGCTTCTTGCTGGATGCGGTACAACTGAGCGCGCAAGCGGGTCAGGGGCGTGCGCAGGTCATGGGCAATGTTGTCGCACACGCCCTTGACCTCGTTCATCAAGCGTTCGATGCGATCGAGCATGGCATTGACGATCGCCGCCAGCATGTCCAATTCATCGCGCCGGCTCGACAGTGGCAGGCGATGGGTCAGGTCTCCGGCGACGATGGCCTCGGCACTGGCCTGCAACTGGCGAATACGTTGCAGCGGGCGACGGCGCAGCAGGTGCCAGCCGGCAATGCCCGGGAGGATCGTCAGCGACACGCCCCAGAACAACGCGTGGAGGATGATGCGTGTCACGGCGAACAGCGAGCCGTTGTCCCGCGCCAGGACCAGCCAGCGTCCGTCCTGGGTCCGGGTGGCCACTGCATCACAACTGTCGGAAGGCACGCTGGGGTCATCGGAATCGATACAACCGCCGAGCATATGAATCTTGCCGTCCAGCGGCAGGTCCCCAGGGATTTGCTGGATCGGGCCGCTCAGGTGGCGCAGTTGCGGATCGAACAGGCCATAGGCATCGACGCCGCGCTCGTCCAGCGTCAGGCTGGCCATGAGCGCATCGTCCAGTTGTTCGCCATGGATCCGCGCGAACAGATGCTGGCGTTGCATCAGGGAGTGCTTGGCCAGGCTGTCGAGGTAGCCGAACACTTCGTAGTACATCACCCCCATCAGGATCGCGCTCCAGATCACGAACAGTGAACTGTACAGCGCGAGCAAGCGGCTGCTGGAGGAGCGCCAGCCCTTAGCGGGGTTCAGCAATGACATAGCCGGAACCCCGCACGGTGCGAATCAGCGGGTCCAGGCCTGGCGGGTCGATCTTCTTGCGCAGGCGGCCGATGTGGACGTCGATCAGGTTGGTGCCGGGGTCGAAGTGGTAGCCCCAGACTTCTTCGAAAATCATCATGCGCGACAGAATCTGACCGCTGTTGCGCATCAGGAACTCGAGCAGCTTGTATTCGGTGGGCAGCAGGCTGAGCAACTGGCCGTTGCGGCTGGCTTCGCGGCTGATCAGGTTCAGTTCGAGGTCAGCCACCCGCAGGACGGTTTCCGGTTCCCGGGCACCGTTGTTGCGCCGAAGCAGCACTTCGACCCGGGCGGCCATTTCGTCGGTGGCGAACGGCTTGGTCAGGTAATCGTCGCCACCGGCCCGCAGGCCGCGGACCCGCTCGTCGACATCGGAAAGGGCGCTGATCATCAGGATCGGCGTGGCCACGCCCATGGTCCGCAGCGTGGTGACGATCACCAGGCCGTCGAGCTCGGGCAGCATGCGGTCGAGGGTGATCAGGTCGTAGTCACCGCTTACCGCGCGTTCCAGGCCCTCGCGGCCATTGTCGACCCAGTCGACGTCCAGGCCGTTGCGGGTCAGCTCGGCGACGATTTCACGGGCGGTCACGGCGTCGTCTTCAATGGTCAGGATGCGGTTCATGGGCGGTACCGTGTTGGGAAGTTGGAGCTATTGCGCTGCATTCTGCCAAAGAATACCTGTCGGCTTTCTGAAAAAAAGTTCATGGGCCGGCAAGCGGATTCACTGGCCTGGATCAACACTTGGTCACAAATAATCCCTAACATCCATTTCGTGCGCACTACTATGTTGCGTCTGTCGCCCTGCGTTGGCGCATCGCCGCTACCGGGAACCGATGCAAACCGAAGGGCGTGCCGCAAGGAGCCGAAGCCCCTCTGAACCTTCAAGGAAGAGCAGCATGATTCAACCTCAAGAACTTCTGTGCCGCAAATTTGATATCCAGCCCTTGGCACGGGCCGACATGACGGTGCGCCTGGATGGGCAGGCCGTCAACGCCGCCCAGGGTGAAACCGTCCTCTCTGTCATCCAGTCCCTGGGGCAACGCCAGGTGGCTCGCAACGATCACGACCAGATCAGCGGCGCCTATTGCGGCATGGGCGTATGCCAGTGCTGCCTGGTCAGGATCGACGGACGCCACAAGCGCCGCGCCTGCCAGACCCTGGTTCGTCCCGGCATGCAGATCGAAACCCGTGCCAACCGCATCACCGGGACGGAGGCGCCATGAACCTCGATCCGGTCATTGTCGGCGGTGGGCCGGCGGGTATGGCGGCGGCCATTGAGCTGGCCAGCCACGGAGTACGCAGCACCTTGCTCGAGGAAGCGCCGCGCCTGGGTGGCGTCGTGTATCGCGGACCGCTGCGCGATGGCGTGAACCTGGATTACCTGGGGCCGCGCTACAACGAAGCCCTGGACAAACTTCACGGCACGTTCCAGCGCCACGCTGCCTTGATCGACGTGCGCACGAGCAGCCGTGTCGTCGGTGCCGAGGGGTTCCGGGCATTGATGTTGCTGGACGCCGACGAGCGCCTGCGTGAGATTGCCTATTCCCACCTGGTCCTGGCCGCCGGTTGTCATGAACGCAGCGTGCCGTTTCCGGGCTGGACGCTGCCGGGCGTAATGATGCTTGGTGGCCTGCAATTGCAGATCAAGAGTGGGGCGGTCAAGCCGCCGGGGCCGGTAGTGATCGCTGGCACCGGGCCGTTGCTGCCATTGGTGGCTTGCCAGCTGCACGCTGCGGGCGTGGCGGTGGCCGGGGTCTACGAGGCCTGCACGTTCGGCAGGATCGCCAAGGAAAGCCTGGCGCTGTTGAACAAACCGCAGTTGTTTCTCGACGGCTTGAGCATGCTGGCCTATCTCAAGCTCAATCGAATTCCCATGCGCTACGGCTGGGGCGTCGTGCAGGCTGACGGTGAAGGGGAGTTGAGTATCGTCACCGTGGCGCCATATTCCACTGCCTGGGTGCCCGATCTCAAGCGCGCCGAACAGGTGCCGGCCCAGACCCTGGCGGTTGGCTACGGGTTTATCCCGCGCACTCAATTGAGCCAGCAGATGGGTCTGGAGCATGGCTTCAGCGAGGACGGCTATTTGCGGGCCGTGGCCGATGCCTGGCAGCAGAGCAGCGAGGCGCATATCCACCTCGCCGGTGACATGGGCGGGATTCGTGGTGGAGAGGCCGCCATGTTGAGCGGACGTATCGCGGCGCTGTCGGTGCTGATGCAACGCAACGTACTGGATTCGTCCACCGCTCTTGAGCACCGCGAGCGGTACCAGGCGCAGCTTGACCGAATTGTCCGCTTCCGCGCTGCCGTGGATCGCTACACCCAGCGCGGCGCCGGGCAAACCGCATTGCCGGCCGCCGATACGGTGATCTGCCGCTGCGAGCACGCCACTCGCGCCGACATCGACCGCGCCTTGGAGCAGGGCGTGCAGGACATGGCCAGCCTGAAGATGCGCACCCGCGTGAGCATGGGCGATTGCCAAGGGCGGATGTGCGTCGGTTATTGCAGCGACCGGTTGCGCGAAGCCACAGGACGTGCCGATGTCGGCTGGCTGCGGCCACGCTTTCCCATCGACCTGATTCCCTTCTCTGCTTTCCAGAACGTTGGCTCGGAGGCTATTTCCCATGACCCAGCACTATGACGTGATCATCGCCGGTGGCGGTGTGATCGGGGCCTCCTGTGCCTATCAACTGTCCAAGCGCACGCACCTGAAAATCGCCCTGATCGACGCCAAGCGGCCCGGCAACGCCACCCGCGCTTCGGCCGGCGGCTTGTGGGCCATCGGCGAGTCCGTGGGCTTGGGTTGCGGGGTGATTTTCTTTCGCATGATGTCCGCCGACCGCAAGCGCAAGACCCAGGGCAGCGCCGTGGCGGTGGATGCCAGCACGCCACATATCCTGCCCCAGTCCTTCTTCGATTTCGCCCTTCAGTCCAACGCCATGTATCCCCAGTTGCACCGTGAGCTGCTGGAAAACCATGGGATGGACTGCAAGTTCGAGCGGACCGGGCTCAAGTTCGTGATTTACGACGACGAGGATCGTTTGTACGCCGAGCACATTGTCGCGTGCATCCCGCACCTGGCGGACCAGGTGCGCTGGCTGGACCAGGCCGCCTTGCGCGAGGCCGAGCCGAGTGTCAGCCATGAGGCCCGCGGTGCGCTGGAGTTTCTCTGTGACCATCAGGTCAGCCCGTTTCGCCTGGCTGATGCCTACACCGAAGGCGCGCGGCAGAACGGTGTCGATATTTTCTTCAACACCAACGTCACCGAGGTCTTGCGCGAGGGCACGCGGGTCACGGGCGTGGAAACCGCCGAGGCGGGGACTTTCCATTGCCGGACGCTGATCAACGCCGCCGGCGCTTGGGCGGCGGACCTGAGCGAGCAGGCCACCGGCGTGCGGATCCCGGTCAAGCCGGTCAAGGGCCAGATCCTGCTGACCGAACGCATGCCGAAAATCCTCAACGGCTGCCTGACCACCAGCGACTGCTACGTGGCGCAGAAAGACAATGGCGAAATCCTCATCGGCAGCACCACCGAAGACAAGGGATTCGACGTGACCACCACCTACCCCGAGATCGAAGGGCTGGTGCAAGGCGCGGTGCGCTGTATCCCGCAATTGGCTGACATCAACCTGAAACGCACCTGGGCCGGCCTGCGTCCGGGCTCTCCCGATGAGTTGCCGATCCTGGGGCCGATGTGCGGCGTGGAAGGCTACCTCAACGCCTGCGGCCATTTCCGCACCGGCATCCTGACCTCGGCCATCACCGGAGTGCTGCTGGACAAACTGGTGAACAACGAACCGCTGCCGCTGGACATCACACCTTTCCTGGCGGATCGCTTCGAAGTCGCACCGATGGCCGTCGGACCGAAGGAAGTGGAACTGGCCTGAAGGGACCCAATGAAGGACCTGAGGTGAACACAATCCCACAGTCATCCGCAAATGGACTGTGGGGTCGTGCACGAATCTGCCCAACAGCCACCGTCACCCGTGGCGAGGGAGCTTGCTCCCGCTGGGGCGCGAAGCGGCCCTGAGACCTGGCGACCCGGTGTGTCAGGCAATTGATTGGGGCTGCTGCGCTGCCCAGCGGGAGCAAGCGCCCTCGCCACAAGGGCGAGGGTGAGTCCAGCCTGCCGATCAGTTTCATCGCTTTTCCTTCAGCGGTTGGTTACAGGGTGGGACGAGGCGTTAATCCTCGAACCCTACCTGTTCATGAATTTCATCGACCTTGAGCTCCAGCCGGTACGCCACGGCGATGAACAATGCCTGGCACAAGCACAGGGTGGCGCTCAAGGAACGGAAGGCGAACGAACTGCCCTCGTTCACCAGCAGCACCGCATTGGCCCGCTTGGCCAGGGGTGACAGGTTGCTGTCGGTGATAATCAACGTCTTGGCCTGGTGGTGCTGGGCGATGCGCAGGCAGTGCTGGGTTTCCTTGCCGTAGGGTGTGAAGCTGATGGCGATGACCAGGTCGTTGGCCCGCACGCTGCGCATCTGCTCCCGATAGCTGCCGCCCAGGCCGGACACCAGGTGGATGCGCTTGTTGGTGTGCTGCAGGTTGTAGACCAGGTAATCGGCGACGGCGAACGAGCGGCGTACACCCACTACATAGATGTTGTCGGCGTTGACCACCAGGTCCACGGCTTTCTCGAACGCCTGGTCATCCAGTTCCAATCCCAGGCGCTCGATGCCCGACAGGGTCGCATTGACGCATTCACGGGCCAAGTCGCCGCCGCTGGCTTTCTGCGACTTGTTGGCGATCATGCTGCGGATGCGCTGCTGGTAGTTCTGTACCGGCGTGGTCTTGTGGGTATAGGCCTCGCGAAACAGCGCCTGCATTTCGCTGAAACCGCTGAAGCCGAAGCGTTGGGAGAACCGCACGATGGCTGACGGATGTACTTCGCATTCCCGGGCAATGTCGCTGATGCGATCGACCATGATCCGATCACTTTGCTGGCTCATGTAGCTGGCGATGCGCTTGAGTTGGCGCGGCAGGCTTTCGTATTCGTCGGTGATCAGTTGCAGCAGGCGCTCGGCATTGATCGGTGGGCTCGGGAGGGCGGGTTCGGACGCGCTCTCGGACGGCGCCGTCAGATCATCGGGGCGGGTCATAGAAAATCCTTCTGGCTTGTTCTTATAGGGCGGCCCCGAAAAAGGCTCGCCCTCGACAATAGGTTGGCTGGTCGCAGTCTACAGCGTAGGCGCAGGGAACATCAGGGGTGGACAACGTTGCAGTGATTGCTGAAACGATGCACTGCGCCTGGGTCGGTTAACTCATAGCGTATTGGAAAAAATATTCCACGTAAAAAATTTATAGAATAATTATTGATTATTGGCCGCTGCTCGTTTTAGTCTGCATCCACCAAGAGCGTTGACGCCGGTTTCGGCGATAAACGCAGGCTGATAAAAATAACAGGAGCCAGCATGGGCCAGACTCGTTTTGCCAGTGGGCGTCAATTGGATGTGATCTGCCTGGGACGCCTGGGCGTCGACCTTTACGCGCAGCAAGTCGGGGCGCGCCTGGAAGATGTGTCGAGCTTCGCCAAGTACCTGGGCGGTTCGTCGGCCAACATCGCCTTCGGCACGGCGCGACTTGGGCTCAAGTCGGCAATGTTGAGCCGCGTGGGCGATGACCACATGGGGCGCTTCCTGGTCGAGTCGCTGGCTCGCGAGGGTTGCGATGTGCGTGGCATCAAGACCGATCCAGAGCGCCTGACCGCCATGGTCCTGCTAGGCATCAAGGACCGCGAAACCTTCCCCCTGGTGTTCTACCGGGAAAATTGCGCCGACATGGCCCTGCGCGCCGAAGACATCGACGAAACCTTCATTGCCTCCAGCAAGGCCCTGCTGATTACCGGCACGCATTTCTCCACCGAAAGTGTCTACAAAGCCAGCACCCAAGCCCTGGAATACGCCGAGAAACACAACGTCAAGCGTGTGCTGGACATTGACTATCGTCCAGTGCTCTGGGGCCTGGCAGGCAAGGCCGATGGGGAAACCCGTTTTGTCGCCGATCAGAAAGTCAGCCAGCACGTGCAAAGCATCCTGCCGCGTTTTGACCTGATCGTCGGCACCGAAGAAGAATTCCTGATTGCCGGCGGCAGTGAAGACCTGCTGACGGCGCTGCGCACGGTGCGTTCGCTGACGGCGGCGACGCTGGTGGTCAAGCTCGGCCCGCAAGGCTGCACAGTGATTCACGGCGCCATTCCGACTCGGCTGGAGGACGGCGCCCTTTACCCTGGCGTACGGGTCGAAGTTTTGAATGTGCTGGGCGCTGGCGATGCGTTCATGTCAGGGTTCCTCGCCGGGTGGCTGGAGGACGCCAGCGATGAGCGCTGCTGCCAATTGGCCAATGCCTGCGGTGGCCTGGTGGTGTCGCGTCATGCCTGCGCGCCGGCGATGCCGACCCGTGCCGAACTCGACTATTTATTCAAGAGCCCGGTGCCGATCACCCGACCGGACCAGGACGCCGTGTTGCAGCGGCTGCATCAGGTCAGCGTGCCGCGCAAAACCTGGAAGCAGCTGTTCATCTTCGCCTTCGACCATCGCTGGCAACTGGTGGAACTGGCCCAGAAGGGCGGTCGCGACCTGAGTTGCATTGGCGAGCTCAAGCAATTATTCATCAAGGCGGTGGAGCGGGTCGAAGCTGATTTGCAGCATCAGGGCGTCGAGGCGGATGTGGGGCTGCTGGCCGACCAACGCTTCGGCCAGGATTCGCTGAACGCCGCCACCGGGCGCGGCTGGTGGGTGGCGCGGCCGGTGGAAGTGCAGAATTCGCGGCCCCTGGCGTTCGAACACGGACGCTCGATCGGCAGCAATCTGATCGCCTGGCCCCAAGAGCAGATCATCAAATGCCTGGTGCAATTTCACCCCGACGACGAGCCGCTGCTGCGCCTGGAACAGGAAGCGCAGTTGATGGGCCTGTACAAGGCTTCCCAGGTCAGCGGCCACGAATTGCTCCTGGAAGTCATACCGCCCAAGGATCACCCATCACCACACCCGGACGTGCTGTATCGCGCCCTCAAGCGCCTCTACAACCTGGGCATCTACCCGGCGTGGTGGAAGATCGAAGCCCAGAGTGCGGACGAATGGAAACAACTCGATGAGCTGATCCAGCAGCGCGATCCGTATTGCCGAGGCGTCGTTTTGCTGGGGCTCAACGCTCCGGCTGCGGCCCTGGCCGAAGGGTTCCGCCAGGCCAGCCAGAGCAGCACCTGTCGCGGGTTTGCCGTGGGCCGCACGATCTTCCAGGAGCCGAGCCGGGCCTGGCTCGCCGGGGAAATCGATGATGAAACCTTGATCCAGCAGGTGCAGGGCCGGTTTGTGGACTTGATCGAAGCGTGGCGCAGTGCCCGTGCTTGATGAGTTAACGCAAATCCAATGTGGGAGCGGGCTTGCTCGCGAAAGCGGTGTGTCAGGCGACATCAATGTTGAATATGCCGCCGCTTTCGCGAGCAAGCCCGCTCCCACAAGTGTCCAGCGTCGTTCTTCCTGATTTGTAAAAACAATAAAGGTGCAGCCCATGCCCGCTATTCGAATTGGCATCAACCCGATTTCCTGGAGCAACGACGACTTGCCATCGTTGGGTGGCGAGACGCCGCTGAGTACTGCGCTGAGCGAAGGCAAGGCCATCGGCTATGAAGGTTTCGAACTCAACGGCAAGTTTCCCAAGGACGCCAAGGGCGTCGGCGATGTGCTGCGTCCGTATGACCTGGCGCTGGTTTCCGGCTGGTACTCCAGTCGCCTGGCCCGGCGCTCGGCCGCCGAGGAAATCGACGCGATTGCCAGCCACGTCGAGCTGTTGGCGCAGAACGGCGCCAAGGTATTGGTTTACGGTGAAGTAGCGGACTCCATTCAGGGCCAGCGTATTGCACTGGTCGAGCGGCCACGTTTCCACACGGACGAAGCCTGGCAGGTCTACGCCGATAAGCTCACCGAACTGGCGCGCTTCACCTTGTCCCGGGGCGTGCGCCTGGCCTATCACCACCACATGGGCGCCTACGTCGAATCGCCGTCGGACATCGACAAACTGATGGCGCTGACCGGCAGCGAAGTGGGCCTGCTGTTCGATTCGGGCCATTGCTACATGGGCGGTGGAGAACCGTTGCAGGTGCTGCGCAAACACATCGAGCGCGTTTGCCATGTGCACTTCAAGGACGTGCGCAAGGCCGTGGTGCAGCTGGCGCGCAACAACCTCTGGAGCTTCCCCGACTGCATCATCAACGGCACCTTCACCGTGCCTGGGGACGGCGACATTGATTTCGCCGCATTGCTGGACGTCCTTCTGGCCGCCCACTACCAAGGCTGGTTGGTCGTCGAAGCCGAGCAGGACCCCGCGGTGGCGCCGAGTTATGCCTACGCCAAGAAAGGCTACGACACTTTGCGCGCCCTGTTGCAAGAAAGGAGCTTGTCATGAGTCTGTTGATCAAGAGTCAGCCCAGCGGCCGGACCATGGTCCAGCTGCCTGCCGGTGAACTGGAATACGTCGGTTTCACCGCCTACCGCCTGAGCCTGGGCGAAACCCTGCCGGTGGCCGCCGCCGACAAGGAAGTGTGCCTGGTGCTGCTCAGTGGGCGCATCAACCTCAAGGGCGAAGCACCGGGGCAGGGCGCCTTCGATTGGGACAACCTCGGTGATCGCCAGTCGGTGTTCGAGGACAAATCACCCTATGCCGCCTACCTGCCGCCGGGCAGCCAGGCCCAGGTGACCGCCCTGAGCGACGTGCAGATTGCCGTATGTGCCGCGCCGGGTTCGGCGCAAAACGAATACGGCCCGCGCTTGATCCGGCCCGACAGCATGAAGCGCAGCGTGCGCGGCAAGGGCGCCAATACTCGTTATGTCTGCGACATCCTGCCCGACAGCGAACCGGCCCATTCGCTGCTGGTGGTGGAGGTGCGCACGCCGTCGGGGCATTCGTCGAGCTACCCGCCCCACAAACACGACACCGACGACCTGCCGCACCAGAGCTTCCTGGAGGAAACCTATTACCATCAGGTCAACCCGTCCCAGGGCTTCGTGTTCCAGCGGGTCTACACCGACGACCGCAGCATCGACCAGGCCATGGCCGTGGAGAACAGCGACCTGGTGGTGGTGCCCAAGGGGTATCACCCGGTCAGCGTGCCCTACGGGTACGAGTCGTATTACCTGAACGTCATGGCCGGCCCGAAGCGGGTCTGGCAGTTCCATAACGACCCGCAGCACAGTTGGCTGCTGGACCTCTGATTTGCACCCATTCCCATGGAGAACAAGAACAATGAGTGACGCCCCGGTAGTAGGCCATTACATCAACGGCCGCGTGCAGGACAGCGACAGCGTGCGCTTGAGCAATGTCTTCAACCCGGCCACCGGTGCGGTGCAGGCCCGGGTCGCCCTGGCCGAGCCGAGTACCGTCGAGGCAGCGGTGGCTTCGGCGCTGGCGGCGTTCCCGGCCTGGTCCGAGCAGTCGTCCTTGCGCCGCTCGCGGGTGATGTTCAAGTTCAAGGAATTGCTCGACCGTCACCACGACGAACTGGCGCTGATCATCAGCCGCGAACACGGCAAGGTGCTGTCCGACGCCCATGGCGAGGTCACCCGGGGCATCGAGATCGTCGAGTACGCCTGCGGTGCGCCGAACCTGCTCAAGACCGATTTCAGCGACAACATCGGCGGCGGTATCGATAACTGGAACCTGCGCCAGCCATTAGGCGTTTGCGCCGGTGTCACACCGTTCAATTTCCCGGTGATGGTGCCGCTGTGGATGATTCCCCTGGCACTGGTGGCTGGCAACTGCTTCATTCTCAAACCTTCGGAGCGCGACCCGTCCGCCAGTTTGCTGATGGCTCGTCTGCTGACTGAAGCTGGCTTGCCCGACGGTGTATTCAACGTGGTCCAGGGTGACAAAGGGGCGGTGGATGCGCTGTTGCAACACCCGGACATCGAGGCGATTTCCTTCGTCGGCTCCACGCCCATCGCCGAATACATCCACCAGCAGGGCACGGCGCACGGCAAGCGCGTCCAGGCCTTGGGCGGGGCCAAGAACCACATGATCGTCATGCCCGACGCCGACCTCGACCAGGCGGCGGATGCCTTGATTGGCGCCGCCTACGGCTCGGCGGGCGAGCGTTGCATGGCGATCTCCATCGCTGTGGCGGTAGGGGACGTAGGCGATGAACTGATTGCTCGCTTGCTGCCACGCATCGATCAATTGAAGGTTGGCAATGGACAGCAGCCCGGAACCGATATGGGGCCGTTGGTGACCGCCGAACACAAGGCCAAGGTCGAAGGTTTCATCGATGCGGGCGTCGCCGAAGGGGCGCGACTGATTGTCGACGGCCGTGGCTTCAAGGTGCCAGGGGCCGAGCAGGGCTTTTTTGTCGGCGCCACGCTGTTCGACCAGGTCACTGCCGAGATGAGCATCTACCAGCAGGAGATTTTCGGCCCGGTGCTGGGCATCGTTCGCGTACCGGATTTCGCCAGCGCGGTGGCTTTGATCAACGCCCATGAGTTCGGCAACGGCGTGTCGTGCTTCACCCGCGACGGCGGTATCGCCCGGGCGTTCGCCCGCAGCATCAAGGTCGGCATGGTGGGCATCAATGTGCCGATTCCGGTGCCGATGGCCTGGCATTCCTTCGGCGGCTGGAAGCGCTCGTTGTTCGGCGATCACCATGCCTATGGCGAGGAAGGCCTGCGTTTCTACAGCCGCTACAAAAGCGTGATGCAACGCTGGCCCGACAGCATCGCCAAGGGTCCTGAATTCAGCATGCCGACTGCCCAATAACGCCTTTTTCGAATGACTGCCGGAGGGAAAACAACAATGAACAAGCCCCTGCGTTTTGCCTTGAACCGAATGGTTGCCCCGCGCCTGTCGCTGCCGGATTTTATCGACTTGGCGCTGGCGCTGAAAACCGATGCCATCGAGATTCGCAACGATCTCAAGGGCGTCGAGATTGAAGACGGCATGCCGCCGGCGCGCGTGCGTGAGTTGTGCGAGGAGCGCGGCATCAAGGTGCTGTCGATCAACGCCCTGTACCCCTTCGATGTGTGGAACGAAGAGCGCCGTGCCCAGGCCGTGCGGCTGGCCGACTACGCTCGCGAATGCGGCGCCGAAGGGCTGGTGATGTGCCCGCTCAACGACCGCGCCGATCCACGCAGCGAGGCCGAGCGTGCGGCGGGGCTGCGCACGGCGCTCAGCGAACTGGCGCCGATCCTGCGCGCCTTCGGCATCTACGGTTTCATCGAACCCCTGGGGTTCGAGGAGTGCTCGCTGCGCCATAAGCGCACGGCGGTGGATGCGATCGAAGCCGTCGGCGGGCTGGATGTGTTTCGCCTGGTGCATGACACCTTTCATCATCATTTGGCGGGCGAGCAGGCATTCTTTCCCGAGCTGACCGGGTTGGTGCATATCTCCGGCGTCGAGGATGCCCAGGCCCCCTTGGCGACCATTCGCGACGGACACCGGGTGCTGGTGGGCGAGGCTGACATCCTGGGCAATGCCAGGCAGATCGAGGCGTTGCTGGCCGGCGGGTATGAAGGTTACTTGTCCTTCGAACCGTTTGCCGAGAGCGTCCATGAACTGGCGGACATTCGCCAGGCGCTGGGGGCAAGCATGAGCCATCTGCAAAGCTCCCAGGCCTGACCCCGTTATCGACCTGATGAAGATCCCCTTGTGGGAGCGGGCTTGCTCGCGAAGGCGGCAGTACATCCAATATTGATGTTGACCGACATGCCGCTTTCGCGAGCAAGCCCGCTCCCACAGGGGATTTGAGACAGCCACCGAATTTGCATTCCAGACAAGGTGCAAGCATGACCACAACCCGACTGACCATGGCCCAGGCCTTGGTGAAATTCCTCGATAACCAATACATCGAGGTCGATGGCGTCCAAAGCAAATTCGTCGCCGGCGTCTTTACCATTTTCGGCCATGGCAACGTGCTGGGCGTGGGCCAGGCGCTGGAGCAGGACAGCGGCGACCTGGTGGTCCACCAGGGCCGCAACGAACAGGGCATGGCTCACGCGGCCATCGGTTTTGCCAAGCAGCACCTGCGCCGCAAGATCTACGCCTGCAGCTCGTCGGTTGGCCCTGGCGCGGCGAACATGCTGACCGCCGCTGCCACCGCGACGGCCAATCGTATCCCGCTGCTGCTGTTACCCGGCGACGTCTACGCCAGTCGCCAGCCGGACCCGGTGTTGCAGCAGATCGAACAGTTCCACGACCTGAGCATCAGCACCAACGATGCGTTCAAGGCCGTGAGCAAATACTGGGATCGCATCAACCGCCCCGAGCAATTGATGACCGCTGCAATCCATGCGATGCGCGTGCTGACCGACCCGGCCGAAACCGGTGCGGTGACTTTGGCGCTGCCCCAGGACGTGCAGGCCGAAGCCTACGATTACCCGGATTACTTCCTGCAAAAACGTGTCCACCGCATCGACCGCCGTCCGGCCACCGGGGCGATGCTCGGCGATGCCTTGGCGCTGCTCAAGGGTAAGCGCAAGCCGTTGATCATTTGTGGCGGCGGCGTGCGCTATTCCGGGGCCAATGCCGCGTTGCAGGCCTTCGCCGAACGTTTCGAGATTCCCTTCGCCGAGACGCAGGCTGGCAAGAGCGCCGTGGTGTCGAGCCATCCACTGAACGTCGGCGGTGTTGGCGAAACCGGGTGCCTGGCGGCGAACCTGCTGGCCAAGGAAGCGGACCTGATCATCGGCATCGGCACGCGCTATAGCGATTTCACCACCGCGTCGAAATGGCTGTTCCAACATCCCGATGTGCAATTCCTCAATCTCAACGTCAGCCCATGCGATGCCTTGAAGCTCGATGGCGTGCAACTGCTGGCCGATGCTCGTTCGGGCCTGGAGGCGTTGTCGGCCGCGATGGGCGACTATCGCGCCGAATGGGGCGGGCAGATCGCCGATGCCAAGACGCAACTGGACGCCGAAGTGGACCGGGTCTATCAGGCGGACTTCCAGGTCGAGGATTTTGTCCCGGAGATCAATGACCACATGGACCCGGCAGTGTTTCGTGAATTCATCGAACTCACCGGTTCCTGCCTGACCCAGAGCCGCGTACTGGGCACGCTCAACCAAACCTTGGCCGATGACGCCATCATCGTCGCCGCCGCCGGTAGCCTGCCCGGCGACTTGCAGCGCAGCTGGCGCAGCAAGGGCGTGGGCACCTATCACGTCGAGTACGGCTATTCGTGCATGGGCTATGAAGTGAACGCAGCCCTGGGCGTGAAACTCGCTGAGCCCGACAAGGAGGTGTACGCCCTGGTGGGCGATGGCTCCTACATGATGCTGCATTCGGAGCTCGCGACCTCGATCCAGGAGCGCCGCAAGATCAATGTGGTGCTGCTGGACAACATGACGTTCGGTTGCATCAACAACCTGCAAATGGAACACGGCATGGACAGCTTCGGCACCGAGTTCCGCTTCCGCAACCCGGACACCGGCAAGCTCGACGGCGCCTTCGTGCCGGTGGACTTCGCCATGAGCGCCGCGGCCTACGGCTGCAAGACCTACAAGGTCAAGACCCTCGACGAACTGCACGCGGCCCTGGCCGATGCGCGGCGCCAGAGCGTCTCGACGCTGATCGACATCAAGGTGCTGCCCAAGACCATGATCCACAAATATCTGTCGTGGTGGCGGGTCGGCGTGGCGCAAGTCTCCACCAGCGCCCGCACCGATGCTGTCGCCAAGACCCTCAACGAACGACTGGCCAAGGCCCGTCAATATTGATTGCCCCAACACTACGAAAGGAGTTCCAAATGTCTTTGAAGCTGGGCGTCATCGGCACCGGGGCCATCGGCCAGGACCACATCCGTCGTTGCAGCCAGACCTTGCTCAACAGCCAAGTGGTGGCTGTGACCGACATCAATCTTGCCCAGGCGGCGAAGGTGGTGGCGGACTTGAAACTGACCGCCGAGGTCTACCCCGACGGCCACGCCTTGATCAAGGCGCCCGACGTGGAGGCGATCCTTGTCACCTCTTGGGGGCCGAGCCATGAGGAGTTCGTGCTGGCGGCGATAGCGGCTGGCAAACCGGTATTCTGCGAAAAGCCCCTGGCGGTGACAGCCGAAGGCTGCCGCAGGATCGTTCAGGCCGAAGTCGCCCAGGGCAAGCGCCTGGTGCAGGTCGGTTTCATGCGTCCTTATGATGAGGGCTACCGAGCGCTCAAATCAGTGATCGACAGCGGCCAGATCGGCGAACCGCTGATGCTGCATTGCGCCCACCGCAACCCCAGCGTGGGCGAAAACTACAAGACCGACATGGCGATCACCGACACCCTCATTCATGAGCTGGACGTGTTGCGCTGGCTGCTCGCCGATGATTACGTCTCGGTGCAAGTGGTCTTTCCGCGCAAGACCAGCAAGGCCTTGGCGCACCTGCGAGACCCACAAATCGTCCTTCTGGAAACCACCCGAGGCACCCGCATCGACGTAGAAGTGTTCGTCAACTGCCAGTACGGCTACGACATCCAGTGCGAAGTGGTGGGGGAGACCGGTATCGCCAAGCTTCCGGAACCGTCCCAGGTGCAACTGCGCAGTGGCGCCAAGCTGTCCAATGCGATCCTGATGGACTGGAAGGACCGCTTCATCGCGGCCTATGACGTGGAGTTGCAAGCTTTCATCGACGGCGTGCGCGCCGGGCAAGTGGGCGGACCGTCGGCCTGGGACGGCTTCGCCGCAGCGGTGGCGGCGGATGCCTGTATCGAGGCGCAGCAGAGTGGGCAGATCGTCAAGGTCCAATTGCCTGAACGCCCGCGTTTCTACGGCTAACATGGTCCTTCTGTGGGAGCGGGCTTGCTCGCGAAAGCGGACTTACATTCAACATTGATGTTGCCTGAAACACCGCTTTCGCGAGCAAGCCCGCTCCCACATGAGTTGTGTTTGTTCAGACCTAAAGGAGCTTTCATGCGAATCGGATTAGTCGGCTACGGCAAAGGCGGGCGATTTTTCCATGCGCCGCTGATCAGCAGCCTGCCGGGGGCCACGTTTGTCGGCGTGGTGACCCGGTCCGCCGAGCGGCGTCAGCACTTGGCCAACGATCATCCGCAGGTCCAGGCTTTCGACACGCTGCAGCAACTGGTGGCGGCTGGGGTCGATGTGGTGGTGGTGTCCACGCCTCTGGACGGGCGTCCGGCGGTGGTGATGGAGGCCATCGAACTCGGCGTAGCGGTGGTCAGCGACAAACCGTTTGCCCGTGACGCCGCACAGGCCGAAGCCATGGTGGTGGCGGCCGAACGGCGCAACGTGCCGCTGAGCGTGTACCAGAACCGTCGCTGGGACTCGGATTTCCTGACCTTGCGCAAGCTGCTCGAATCCGCTGCCCTGGGGCAGGTCGTTCGTTTCGAGTCCAGTGTCGAGCGTTATTCGCCGACGTCGTTGGGTAAAGGCAGCGGCGGGGGATTCCTGCGTGACCTGGGCAGCCATTTGGTGGACCAGGCGCTGCAACTGTTCGGCCCGGTAGCCCGGGTGTACGCCGAGCTGGACTATCGGCAGCCAGGCCAGGTGTTCGACAACGGCTTCTTCATGTCCTTGACCCATGTCTCAGGGGTGATTTCGCACTTGAGCGGCAATTGCGTGCAGAACGCGCCGCGTCCGCGTTTTCGGGTCAACGGCACCCAGGGCTGCTACACCGTAGAAGGCCTGGACGGCCAAGAGGCCCAGGCGCTGGCCGGGTTGAGTCCGGCAACCGAAGGCGAGCGCTGGGGCGTCGAGGAACATCGGCGCTGGGGCTGGTTCGAACACGGCAACGAGCGCGAGCGGGTGGCCTCGGAGCGGGGTTGCTGGATCGAGTTCTACCAGCGCCTGCAAACCGCGTTGCAGGGCGCTGGCCCTCTGCCGGTGGAGGCCCGCGATGCACTGGCGACCACGCAGGTGCTGGACGCTGCCCGGCAGAGTGCCGAGCAGGGTGAAGTGGTGGCTTTGACCACGCCCGTGGGTCATGGAATAAAAAACGAATAAAATTCTAAAACAGGTTGATATGGAAAATATTTTCCAATAAAGTCGATTCCAGGTTACCGACAATCCTGTTTGTTTTCCGCCAAGCCAGCCTTGAACGGATGACAGACGAAACAAAAACAAGAAACACAGCTAGGTACCGTCGATGAAAACCTTCAGCCGCTCTGCGTTTCACCTGTCACATCTGCTGCGCCTGTCCGCAGTCCTTCCCCTGCTCGAATCCCTGTGTATCCAGCGCAAGGGCGCCGTGGTGTGTTGCATGCCCGGTGCGCCCATCGTGCGCTTGCCCCGTTCCTGATCCGTCACGCCTTATCCATAAAACCAACAAAAAAGTGGAGAAAGACCGTTCATGAAGACCAAGACCCGCATCGCCTCGCTGGCCCTGTCATTGATGCTCACCAGCGGCGCTGCCCTGGCGGACCTGAAGATTGGCGTCAGCATGTCCCAGTTCGATGACACCTGGCTGACCTACCTGCGCGAATCCATGGACAAGAAGGCCAAGTCCCTGCCGGACGGCGTTACCTTGCAGTTCGAAGACGCCCGCAGCGACGTGGTCAAGCAACTGAGCCAGGTGGAGAGTTTCATCAGCCAGAAGGTCGACGCACTCATCGTCAACCCGGTCGACACCGCCGCGACCCAGCGCATCACCAAGGCTGCGGTGGCCGCCGGCATCCCACTGGTGTACGTGAACCGCCGGCCGGACGATCCGAAGTTGCCGGAAGGCGTGGTCACCGTGGCCTCCGATGACCTCGAGGCCGGACACCTGCAAATGCAATACCTGGCCGACAAGATGGGCGGCAAGGGCGACATCGTGATCCTGCTGGGCGACCTCGCCAATAATTCCACCACCAACCGCACCAAGGGCGTCAAGGACATCCTCGCCAAATACCCGAACATCAAGATCGAGCAGGAACAGACCGGCACCTGGTCGCGGGACAAGGGCATGACCCTGGTCAATGACTGGCTGACCCAGGGGCGTGAGTTCCAGGCGGTGGTGGCCAACAACGACGAGATGGCTATCGGCGCCGCCATGGCTCTCAAGCAAGCGGGCACCAAGAAGGGTAGCGTCTTGATTGCTGGGGTCGATGGCACGCCGGACGGCTTGAACGCCATCAAGAAAGGCGAGATGGCGGTCTCGGTGTTCCAGGACGCCAAGGGCCAGGCCGATGGCTCGATCGACACGGCGGTGAAAATGGTCAAGAAGCAGCCGGTCGAGCAGGCTGTCTGGGTGCCGTACCGCCTGATCACGCCGGAAAACGTCGATCAGTTCAAGTGACGCCCGACGCACCGGCTCTACCACAACAATAAACAGGCAAGGTCGCTTGCGACCTTGCTCAGGGAGTACCTGATCATGTTCGCTTCAGCCACTGCTTCGAGCGCCCCGGCGATGACGTTCCAGCCGGATGTAATACCTGACGACCCGTACCTGCTGGAAGTCGTCAATGTCAGCAAAGGCTTTCCCGGCGTGGTGGCCCTGTCCGATGTGCAACTGCGGGTACGTCCAGGCTCGGTCCTGGCGCTGATGGGCGAAAACGGCGCGGGCAAATCCACTCTGATGAAAATCATCGCTGGTATCTACCAACCCGATGCCGGTGAACTGCGCCTGCGCGGCAAGCCGGTGACCTTCGACACGCCCCTGGCGGCCTTGCAGTCCGGCATTGCAATGATCCACCAGGAACTGAACCTGATGCCCCACATGAGCATCGCCGAAAACATCTGGATCGGTCGCGAGCAGCTCAACGGGCTGCACATGGTCGACCACGGCGAAATGCATCGCTGCACCGCCAGACTGCTGGAGCGCCTGCGCATCAAACTCGACCCTGAAGAGCAGGTGGGCAACCTGAGCATCGCCGAGCGGCAGATGGTCGAGATCGCCAAGGCAGTGTCCTACGACTCCGACATCCTGATCATGGACGAACCGACTTCGGCCATTACCGAGACTGAAGTCGCCCATTTGTTTTCAATCATTGCCGACCTGAAATCCCAAGGCAAAGGCATTATCTACATCACCCATAAAATGAACGAAGTGTTCGCCATCGCCGATGAAGTGGCGGTGTTTCGCGACGGCGCCTACATCGGCCTGCAACGGGCCGACAGCATGGACGGCGACAGCCTGATCTCGATGATGGTCGGGCGTGAATTGAGCCAGTTGTTCCCGGTGCGGGAAAAGCCCATCGGTGAATTGGTGTTGTCGGTACGCGACCTGAGCCTGGACGGCATCTTCAAAGGCGTGTCCTTCGACCTGCATGCCGGGGAAATCCTCGGCATTGCCGGGCTGATGGGCTCGGGGCGGACCAACGTGGCCGAGGCGATTTTCGGTGTGACCCCGGCGACCGGCGGTGAAATCCGGCTGGACGGCCAACCGGTGCGCATCGGCGATCCGCACATGGCCATCGAGAAAGGTTTCGCCCTGTTGACCGAGGACCGCAAGCTCAGTGGCCTGTTTCCCTGCCTGTCCGTACTGGAAAACATGGAAATGGCGGTGTTGCCCCATTACGTCGGCAACGGCTTCATCCAGCAAAAAGCCCTGCGCGCCCTGTGCGAGGACATGTGCAAGAAGCTGCGGGTCAAGACCCCGTCGCTGGAACAGTGCATCGACACGCTGTCCGGCGGTAACCAGCAGAAAGCGCTGCTGGCGCGTTGGCTGATGACCAACCCACGCATCCTGATCCTCGACGAGCCGACCCGCGGCATTGACGTCGGTGCCAAGGCCGAGATCTACCGACTCATTTCCTACCTCGCCAGCGAAGGCATGGCGGTCATCATGATTTCCTCGGAACTGCCGGAAGTACTGGGCATGAGCGACCGGGTCATGGTGATGCACGAAGGTGACCTGATGGGCACCCTCGACCGCAGTGAAGCGACCCAGGAGCGGGTCATGCAACTGGCCTCGGGCCTGTCCTGATGCCAGTCCGTTCAATTTAATAACGTCGAGCAACATGTGGTGAGGGGATTTATCCCCGCTGGGCCGCGAAGCGGCCCTGTCCCAGGGGCGCCACACCTCCCGGCAGGGAACAACCCCCCTCGCCAAAGAACAAAAAAGGTGAATGGCTATGAACGCGATACTGGAAAACAAACCCGCCGCCGCACCGGCCAGGACGCGCCGACGGCTGCCGACGGAGCTGAGTATCTTCCTGGTGTTGATCGGCATCGGCCTGGTGTTCGAAATGTTCGGCTGGATCATGCGCGACCAGAGTTTCCTGATGAACTCCCAGCGCCTGGTGCTGATGATCCTGCAAGTGTCGATCATCGGCCTGCTGGCCATCGGCGTGACCCAGGTGATCATTACTACCGGTATCGACTTGTCGTCTGGCTCGGTGCTGGCGCTCTCGGCAATGATTGCCGCCAGCCTGGCCCAGACCTCGGACTTCGCCAGGGCGGTATTCCCGTCCCTGACGGATTTGCCCGTGTGGATACCCGTGGTGGCGGGGCTCGGTGTGGGGCTACTGGCCGGGGCAATCAACGGCAGCATCATCGCCTTGACTGGCATCCCGCCTTTTATCGCCACCCTCGGCATGATGGTCTCGGCCCGCGGCCTGGCGCGCTACTACACCGAAGGCCAGCCGGTGAGCATGTTGTCCGATTCCTACACTGCCATCGGCCACGGCGCCATGCCAGTGATCATTTTCCTGGTGGTGGCGGTGATTTTCCACATCGCCCTGCGCTACACCAAGTACGGCAAATACACCTACGCCATCGGCGGCAACATGCAGGCGGCGCGGACCTCGGGCATTAACGTCAAGCGCCACCTGGTGATCGTGTACAGCATTGCCGGGTTGCTGGCGGGGTTGGCCGGCGTAGTCGCCTCGGCACGGGCGGCAACCGGGCAAGCGGGCATGGGCATGTCCTATGAGCTGGACGCGATTGCAGCGGCAGTGATTGGCGGAACCAGCCTGGCGGGCGGGGTGGGACGTATCACCGGGACGGTGATCGGGGCGCTGATCCTTGGGGTCATGGCCAGCGGATTTACCTTTGTCGGTGTCGACGCCTACATCCAGGACATCATCAAAGGGCTGATCATTGTGGTGGCGGTGGTCATTGATCAATACCGCAATAAACGCAAACTCAAGCGCTGATCGGTTTTTTCTGCGACAAAGCGCCACGCCTGACCCGCGTGGCGTTGCCATTTGTCTTCTTAATACAGCTATTGCACCGAATTTCTTGTTATAAACGCACTCCGACGATCACCAAAAGCCTGTCAGAGAACATTTGAAGGGGTTGTCGGACATTTTCCCTATGTTTTCAGTTGCTGAGGCCTCGACTCGGCCTTAGACTGCCGCCCCTCGTAAATTGAGTGCCGGGTGGCGCTTGGAAGAGACGGCGCCTTCCCGATGAGCGCGGCAGCTGCGCTGCGGGACGCTCCATAATTCGCCTTAATGCACGTTTTTTATAGAGATATCAATGACAAAGGAAAAGTTGCTGGCCATGCCGGCGGATGACTACATGAATGCCGAGCAGCTGGCTTTCTTCACCAAGCTGTTGCAGAACATGAAAGTCGAAACCCACGAGCGCATCGAACAGAACCGAATCGCCATTGAGAGCCTGGACACCCCGGCTGACCCGGCTGACGCTGCTTCCGTAGAAGAAGAGCGTACCTGGCTGGTCAACGCCATCGATCGCGACCAGCGCATGCTGCCCCAACTGGAGCAGGCCCTGGACCGTATCAACGATGACAGCTTTGGCTGGTGCGACGACAGCGGCGAGGCCATTGGCCTCAAGCGCCTGCTGATCAGCCCGACCACCAAGTACTGCATCGAAGCCCAGGAACGTCACGAGCAGATCGACAAGCACCAGCGTCAGGCTTGATTCGCGCTCTCTAAAAGATCGCGGCCTTCTTGAAGGAGGCCGCGATCTTTTGCTTTCCCGTGTCTGTCTCTCTACTCCCGTTGACCTGCTGCAAGAACGCGACTAATGGACCATGGATAATGGCTCGGTAGTGGCGTTTAATGCGGTCATAACAACGAAAAGTGTGGTGACGAACATGGCGACAGACGGATCTCTAACGGGTGCGGTGCCGGCCTCGGTACCTGAGACACACAGCAAGGCACGCTGGCTGACGCCGACCTTGCAGAGTCTTGCCCTGTCCTTGCTGTTGTGCGGCATGGCCCTGGGCGGCTGGTCGCTGTACCTGGGACTGCCCTTGGTGATGCTCATCGTCTGGTTGCCGCGCCTGCGTTCGCGCCTGGCCGCCGCGCCTGAACCGGCGACCGACACATTGGCCGACCTGACTCGCGATTTGTCCTACACCACCAGCCATAACGCGCTCTCGGCGGCCGGTGTCGCCTATTCGGTCAAGCAATTGGCCGGCAGGGTCCAGTCACAACTCGATGCGGCGGCGCAGATCGTCAGCAGTGCCGAGTCGATGATCGAAACCGAGCAGGCCACTTCCCAACTCAGCCAGCAGGCCCTGAGCGCCGCCAGCGAGGCCCATCGCAGCAGCGTGGCCGGGCGCAGCGAGCTGGTGGAGTCCATCAGCCGCATGCACCAGCTCAGCCAGCGCGCCAACGACAGCCGTGAGCTGATCGAAGCCTTGAGCGTGCGCAGCGATGAGATCCAACGGGTCAGCCTGGTGATTCAGTCGATTGCCAGCCAGACCAACTTGCTGGCGCTGAACGCGGCCATCGAAGCGGCACGAGCCGGTGAGCATGGTCGTGGGTTCGCCGTGGTGGCCGATGAGGTCCGTGGCCTGGCCGGGCGCACAGCGGCGGCGACCGGCGAGGTCGGGGTGATGGTGGCGGACATCCAGCAGCGCACCGCCCAGGTGGTGGAACAGATCCGTCAACTGGCGGCTGATCTGGACAGCGGCGTGCGACAGGTGGAGCACACCGGCCAGCATCTGGAAAACATCGCCCGACTCGCAGAAGGGGTCGAGACGCAGGTCAGCGCCATCGCCCAGGGCACAGACACCAATCGCGAACAACTCGACAGCCTGTTCCATGCCATCGAGCAGATGCGCGGCGACTTGTCAGTCAGCGACCAGCAGACCCAACGCTTGGCCGAGGCGGCTGTGCAGATGGAGGGGCAGGCCGAAACCATCAGCGAACGCCTGGCCGAGGTGGGCCTGGACGATTATCACCAGCGGGTCTACGACCTGGCGCTGGAAGGGGCGAGCCGGATCGCTGCGCAATTCGAAGCCGACATCGACCAGGGGCGCGTCAGCCTTGAAGACCTGTTCGACCGTAACTACCAGCCGATCCCCAATACCCAGCCTGCCAAGTACCAGACCCGTTTCGACCGCTACACCGATCAGGTGCTGCCGCCGATCCAGGAACCGTTGCTGGCCCGACACGAGGGCCTGGTGTTCGCGATTGCCTGCACTCAGCAGGGTTACGTGCCTACACATAACAAGGTCTTCAGCCAGCCACTGACGGGCGACCCGCAGGTGGACACACTGAATAACCGCACCAAGCGCAAATTCTCCGATCGCACCGGGATTCGCTGCGGTAGCCACCAGCAACCCGTGCTGTTGCAGACCTACACCCGTGACACGGGGGAGCTGATGCACGATCTTTCCGTGCCGATCATGCTCAAGGGCCGGCATTGGGGTGGTTTGCGGTTGGGCTATAAGCCTGAGAAGCCGCGCTAGGCTTCGATACAAAACCACTGGCTTGCACGGGACTATGGTGGCGAGGGAGCTGTCTTGCACTTGGTCAAGGGTGGTTGCCGCTATTTACCGTCGTGCAGGCGCACATTGAGTTGATCCACCAGCACCGCCTCTTCGCCATCAGCGAGCAGCCAATCCCGCAGCAGTTCTTGCTGCTGGTCCGACCAGAAATCGGCTTCCACCAGTTTGATGTCCGGCGGCAGTGGGTGCGCCATGATGAAGTCGTCGATAGCGTTGCCGTCCGACGGCAGGCCGAGTTGATCGAATAGGGTGCTGAGGTCGTGCGAAGGCTGTTCCATGGGGGGCTCCTTTGGGTGGGCGCCGTCATGGCGCCCGGTTGCTTCCCTTTATCTGAGGCAAGCGGTCGCCAGGAGTTCGATCGGATCAGGCTTTCAGGGCCCCTTCATCCACCGCGACCTTCAGTGCCTTGGCCGCTTCCCTGGCGGCTTCGGCAGCGATTTCCGGAGTCTTGAACCAGCGATCCTTTTCCACTTGGTGCCAACTGACGGCGGTCAGGGGCGGCTTGGCACGCATTACGATGACGGCCTGGAACTCGCCTTCGACCTCTCTGGCTTCGCCCCGGATAAAAAACTCGCCGATATCAAATTCCGTCACGTCGCGCCTTCTCCTCAAATCATGTCATGGGTGCGCGAACTGCCGATAGGGGGCAGTCTTTGCTGGCGGGCAGTATGGCAGCAGTTGCCTATCGGCGGCTGAGTTTAGTCACGCAGCGACGTATTTACCGATCAGCCGTTGCGTTCCAAATGCCTGGCCAGGTTGCAGGCCTCGTTATGGTCGGTGCGGAAACCTCTTACACGCCCGGTGGAAGTTTCTTCAATATGAAAAAAACACTTGCCCGCCAGGACGACCCGGTAACGCGGTTGAATCAACGAGACTGGGAGGCAATCGACCCTGTCCAGGGGGGCGTGAGCTTCAGCAATGCAAGGGATGATGGGTTGGGGCAGGGCGGTGAAACTGGCCATGTGAATTCCTTTTCTATGGTTTACCGACGAATTGACGGGTACTTCGAGTAGTCTCCACGCCTCAGGCTGCTCTAGAATCGCCGGTGTCGTGTGGACGGTTGTGCCTATCTAAAGCAATTTTTTTTCGGCTCGATGTCAGAAAAATGCTTTTATAAGTGAGAAATTTCCCTAAAGTTAGTAGTCCCACTTTTCCGATGCTCAGCGTGGCGTTTTCCTTCAGCCTCTGACGCCCCGTCGGGAAAGACGGCGAGAGCGACAACCATTAGTCTGCTCTGCGCCCGGGACAGGGCGCACCGTTCACTTCGAATTTCTAGTTACAGGTCCATTGCGACATGACAGTCGGCACGGGTTCTCGTGGTCCGTCCTTTCCTGAGGGTGGGCCGTTTTCAAAGATGGGGATGTTTCCTTGGCAGTAAGTAATCTCGACATGCATGCGCTGTTTGTACTGGGTGACCTGCGGGCAAAACTGGTCAAACTCTTCCAGTCACGTTTCGTCTACATCACCGAACAGACCGCTGAAGGTATCTATGTTGCCGAAATCGACACCGAGTCGGCCCTGGTAGTCGATGACAAGCCCAGGCTTGAGCTCAAGGTCGGTGATCATTTCCGGGCCGCGGTATTGCCCAGTCGTGAAGGCGGCAAGTTTGAAATCCGCTTCCGCGAAATCAAACTGACGGTCTATGGCCTGGGTGACTACGCCTTCGTCACGACCACTGGCGGCCAGGCCATCCTGTTCAAGGAAGGCCACAGCGTGGTGACCGTATTTGCGGCCAACGAACAGCTGCAGGAAGGCCTGACCAAGACGCTCAAGGCGGTCACAGCCAAGGCGGCCAAATGGCGCAAGGGTGAACTTATATCCTTCAAGGCCAGCGAGTGACACGCTCGGTATCGGTGAAAAACGCCTGAGGACCGGGTTTGCACGGCCCCTGCGGTCAAACCGGTTACAGTTTCACTGGGTCTCGCTGGAACCTCGGCTACAGTCAATTGACTGAACTATTCAGGGACTTGCGTTTGGTTACGCAGGGCCGTTCAGCTATGGCTAGGTCTGGCACGAGGAATAAAGCATGAAACGAGTTCGACAGTGGCTGGCTGCCTGGGCCACCTTCGCCGTGTTGGTTTCGCCACTTGGGGCGTCGGCTGCTTCAGCACCGATCCATTTCGCTGACTTGAATTGGGAAAGTGGCAGCCTGATCACCGATATCCTGCGGATCATCGTCGAAAAAGGCTACGGGTTGCAGACCGACACTTTGCCGGGCACCACCATTACATTGGAAACCGCCCTGGCCAATAACGACATACAAGTGATCGGCGAGGAGTGGGCCGGCCGCAGCCCGGTGTGGGTCAAGGCCGAGGCCGAGGGCAAGGTGATCGCCCTGGGCGATACGGTCAAGGGCGCGACCGAGGGATGGTGGGTGCCGGAATACGTGATCAAGGGCGACCCGGCCAAGGGCATCAAGCCCTTGGCGCCGGACCTGCGCAGCGTCGAGGACCTGGCGCGCTACAAGCACGTCTTCAAGGACCCGGAGAGCCCCGACAAGGGCCGCTTCCTCAACAGCCCCATTGGCTGGACCTCCGAAGTGGTCAATAAACAGAAGCTCAAGGCGTACGGCCTGTCCGACAGCTACGTGAACTTTCGCAGTGGTTCGGGGGCAGCGCTGGATGCGGAGATCAACTCATCGATCCGTCGGGGCAAGCCGATCCTGTTTTATTACTGGTCGCCGACGCCACTGCTCGGGCGCTTCAAACTGGTGCAGCTGCAGGAGCCGCCGTTCGACGCCGAGGCCTGGAAAACCCTGACCGATGCCGATAACCCCAATCCCAAGCCAACCCGGTCGCTGGCCTCGAAACTGTCGATTGGCGTGTCAGCGCCGTTCCAGAAACAACACCCGGACGTTGCCGAGTTCTTCAGCAAGGTCGACCTGCCCATCGAGCCATTGAACAAGGCCTTGGCGGACATGAGCGAGAAGCGCACGCCACCCCGGGAGGCTGCTGAGGCGTTCCTCAAGGCCCATCCGCAAGTCTGGCAAGCATGGCTGCCCAAGGAAGTGGCAGACAAGGTTTCCGCCGGCCTGTAGGTCCTGTGGGCTGAACTCTTGATCCTGAGCAATGCGTCATCGGCTGGCAACTGGCACCCTGTGTCCGTCCAGCAAAATGCCAAATTCAAGCTAGGATGATTGTTCAACCTTTTTCAGGAGGCTGGCGAATGACGCTTCTATTGGCTCGGTCGCTGGTCGCAGTATTTGCGGCCATCAGCTTTATGCATGTGTATTGGGCCCTGGGTGGGCGCTGGGCGGCCTTGGCGGTGGTGCCCCAGGTGCCGGTCAAGCAAGGCGGGTCGCTGCGTCCGGCGTTCAACCCCTCGGGCTGGCTGACCCTGGTGGTCGCGCTGTCGCTGTTGATGATTGCGGTTCTGGTGTGCCTGCGGGTCGGCCTGCTGGCACCGCCCGTCACCCATCGTGCATTGCAATGGCTGATCAGCGCAGTTGCCCTGCTGATGTTCGCCCGGGCCATTGGCGAGTCGAACCTGGTAGGCTTTTTCAAGGAGGTCAAGGGATCGAGGTTTGCCAAGCTCGATACTTGGGTCTATTCGCCATTGTGTGTCGTGCTTGGGGCGGGCTTGCTGACAGTGGCCTGGGCCTGAACGACAGCGGGACACAACCCGTTTTGTGTGGCAAGGATGTCCTCGCTGTCAGCCATCCTTGCCGTTTCGGCGGCTACTGACCTCCGCCGGCACATCATCCCCCGCCATGCGCTTGCGAAACAACGCGGCGCGGGCCAGCAGGAGGGTGGTCACCGGTACGGTAACCGACAGCAGGATCGGTATCAGCCAGGCATGCAGCACCGGCCCGGACTTGAGCGCCGAAAAATAGATGATCGAGGCCAGCGCCACGCACCAGGCTCCCAGCGTGGAAGCCAGGGCTGGCGGGTGCATGCGCTGGAAATAATCCTTCAAGCGCACCAGACCAATGGCCCCGGCCAAGGCAAAGAGGCTACTGAGCACCAGCAGGATCGCCACCGGGATTTCAACCCACATCGACAATTGGCCGGTCATTCGATCACCTCGCCACGCAACAGGAACTTGGCCAGGGCAAACGAGCCGACAAAGCCGAACAGGGCGATCAACAACGCTGCCTCGAAATAAGTGTCGCTGGCATAACGGACACCCAGCACCAGCATCATCAACATTGCCACGATGTACAGGTAATCCAGGGCCAGGACCCGATCCTGCGCCGAAGGCCCCTTGAACAGCCGCAACAGCGTCAACACCATCGCCACGGAAAACAGGAACAGGCTCAACACAATCGCATTGGACAGCAGCGGGCTCATTCGAAAATCTCCATCAGCGGGCGTTCGTAGGTGGTCTTGAAATGCGCGATGAATGACGCCTCTTCCTCCAGGTCGAATACATGCAGCAGCAAGACGCTGCGGTCCAGGGCCAGTTCCGACCAGACCGTCCCGGGGATCACGGTAGTAATCATCGACAGCGCGGCCAGGCCGTTAGCGTCGTGCAGGTCCAGCGGCACCTTGATGAACCGCGAGCGAGGCGGCCGACGTCCGGCGTTCAATACACTCCAGGCCACCAGCAGGTTGGAGGCCAACACGTCGCGGCCCACCAGCAGGAACAAGCGCAGCATCACCCACGGGCGGCGAATGCGGATCGGGCGCGGGCGCAGCGGACGCATCATCAGCGGTGCCACGAAGCCCAACGCAGCCCCCAACAACATATGGCCGGCGCTGACAGACGCATTCAATACCAGCCACAGCAGCCAGAGCGCCAGGGACAACCAGGGGGCAGGAAACAGGCGCTTCATGGCTGCACCTCCCGCAGGGCGGCGCTGGCTTCGGGGCTGGGCACGGCGCGGGTGGCGAGCACCGACATCACGTAGTGTTCCGGGGTGTTCAGCGCCTCGGCGGCGGACTGGGTATAGCGCAGCAATGGCTCGGCCTTGAACGTCAGTGCGATGCCCAGCCCCAGCAGCACGATGATCGGCAGGCATTCGAAAGGCCGCAGCAATGGTGATGGGCGCTCCTGTGGCGTCCAGAAACGTTGGATGCCCAGGCGGGAGAAGGCAATCAACGAGGCCAGCCCCGACAGGATCAGCAACGCCAACAGGCCCCACGCCTGGTTCGACACCGGTGCCCCGGCGCTGGCCCCGAGCCCTTGGGGATTGAGCAGGGCACTCAGCAGGCCCAGCTTGCCGATGAATCCCGACAGCGGCGGCATGCCGATGATCAGCAGGGCGCAGAAGATAAAACTCAAGCCAAGGAACGCCATGGTCCAGGGAATCACTTGCCCGACGACGGCTTTCTGTTCGTCGTCGAGGTTGATGCCCTTGGGCGGTTCCAGGGATTCCAATGGTTTTGGCAAGGTGTCCAGGTCATCGTCCATGGACATGTCGTTGGCCGAGCGTGAGCGTTCGATCAGTTCGGCCAGCAAGAACAGCGCACAAAGCGCCAGCGTCGAGCTCACCAGGTAGAACAGGGCCGCGCCCACCAGGTTAGGTTGGGCAAAGCCAATGGCCGACAACAGGATCCCCGCTGATACGAGGATGCTCAGGCTGGCCATGCGCTCCAGGCGCTGGGCTGCCAGGATGGCGATGGCGGCGCAGACGATGGTCGCCATGCCGCCGTAGACCAGCCAATCGGCGCCGAAATAGGCGGAAGCGCCGGCCTGGCCGGAAAACAGCAATGTCCACAGGCGCAGGATCGTGTAGACGCCGACCTTGGTCATGATTGCGAACAGCGCTGCCACCGGCGCGCTGGCGGCGCTGTAGGCCGGCACCAGCCAGAAGTTCAGCGGCCACATGCCCGCCTTGGCCAGGAACGCCACCGCAAGGATGGCGGCCCCGGCGTGGAGCAAGCCGCGATCGGCTTCCGGCACCAGCGGGATTTTCAGGGCCAGGTCGGCCATGTTCAACGTGCCGGTGACACCGTAGATCAGCGCCGCGCCGATCAGGAACAGCGACGAGGCCAGCAGGTTGATGGAAATGTAATGCAGGCCCGACGACACCCGCGCCCGCCCCGAACCGTGCAACAGCAAACCATAGGAGGCTGCCAACAACACTTCGAAGAACACGAACAGGTTGAACAGGTCCGCCGTCAGGAAGGCCCCGTAGAGGCCCATCAGTTGGATCTGGAACAGCGCATGGAAACTGGCTCCGGCGCGGTCCCAGCGAGCGGTGGCGAAGAGCAGGGCGCTGACGCCGATGATGCCGGTCAGCACCAGCATCAGGGCTGATAGGCGATCGACCACCAACACGATGCCGAACGGCGCCTGCCAGTTGCCTGGCAGATACACGCCGATGGACGCGGGCAGGGCCTGCTCCTGGGTCCAGCGCAGCAACAGCACGGCGATGCCCAGGCCAAGCAGGCTGGAGAACAGATTGATCCGAGCCTTGAGCGGCCGGTGTTTCTCGCCCAGCATCAGCATCACTGCAGCGGTCAGCAGCGGCAGCAGGATGGGCGCGGCGATCAGGTGAGGCGTCAACATCATTCCCGGGGCTCCCGGCCGTCCACGTGGTCGGTGCCGGTCAGGCCCCTGGACGCCAGCAGCACCACCAGGAACAACGCGGTCATGGCGAAGCTGATCACGATGGCAGTCAGCACCAGGGCCTGGGGCAGCGGGTCGGTGTAGTGCAGCAGGTCCTGGGGCACGCCGTCCTTGATGATCGGTTCCTTGCCGATGAACAGGCTGCCCATGCTGAAGATGAACAGGTTCACGCCATAGGACAGCAGGCACAGACCCATGACCACTTGAAAGGTCCGGGGCCGCAACACCAGCCAGACACCGGAGGCGGCCAGGACGCCAATTGCGATTGCGATGACTTCTTCCATCAGGCGGTGGCTCCTTTGACGGGGGCGACGGGTTTGGCTTGCAGGCCCGGTTTATGGGCCCGCACCGACTGGTGAGCCAGGGCGGTGAGGATCAACAGGGTGGAACCGACCACCACGGCGTATACACCGATGTCGAAGAACAGCGCACTGGCCACATGGATATCACCCAGCAGCGGCCATTCGAAATGCCAGGTGTGGGTGGTCAGGAACGGATAACCCACGGCCATCGCCCCCAGGCCCGTGGCGGTGGCGAACAGCAGCCCGGTGCCCATCCAGCGCAGCGGTCGCAGGCTCATTTGCGCCTCGACCCACTGGGTGCCGGCGACCATGTATTGCAGGATGAACGCCACGGACATCACCAACCCCGCGACAAAACCGCCGCCCGGTTGGTTGTGACCGCGCATGAACAGGTAGAACGACACCACCAGGGCGATCGGCAGCAGCAAGCGGACCAGCACCGACGGCACCATCATGAAGCCCAGCGCGGTGTCGCTGGCATGGCGCGGGTTGACCAGGTCGGTGACCACATCCGCCGCCAGCAGGCGCTGTTGCGCCGGTAACTGCATGCTTTCCTTCGGAGGGCGGAAACGCCGGAGCAGGGCGAACACTGCCAGGGCCACCGCCACCAGCACGGTGATCTCGCCCAGCGTGTCGAAGCCACGAAAATCCACTAGCATCACGTTCACCACGTTGCTGCCGCCGCCTTCGGGCAGGGCCCGGCTGAGGTAGAACGAGGAAATATCGTTGGGCGTCTGGCGCGTCAGCATCGCATAGGCCAGCAGCGCCATGCCGCCACCCACCGCGATGGACAACAGAAAGTCCCGCAGGCGCCGGATGCGCGCGCGTCGCTCACTGTTGGGCCGTGGCGATGCATCTTCGATCCGCCGTGGCAGCCAGCGCAGGCCGAGCAGGATCAGTACCGTGGTGACCACTTCCACCACCAGTTGGGTCAAGGCCAGGTCGGGCGCGGAGAACCAGACGAAGGTCACGCAGGTCATCAGGCCGCAGACGCTGACCATGGTCAGGGCCGCGAGCCGGTGGTACTTGGCTTGCCACGCCGCGCCCAGGGCACAGGCGATGGCCAGCAACCAGAGAATGACGAACACGATGGAACCGGGGATCTTCGGCCGGTCGCCCCAGACCAGCGTGGTATTCAGCATCGGGATCAACCCGGCGAGTACCGCCGCCAGCACCAGCCAGAATAACTGGGCTTGCAGGCGCCGGGTGCTGATCAGCCGCTCCAGCCGGCGGCCCTGGCGCATCATCACCACCAGGCTGCGCTCGAACAGGCGTTTGCCGCTGAACCGACCAATGAACGGGGTGCGTTTGATGTGCCCGCGCCTCAATTGATTGCGCAACAGCAGGTACAACACGACGCCGCCGGACATGGCCACCAGGCTCATGATCATCGGCGCGTTCAGGCCATGCCAGATCGCCAGGCTGTACTGCGGCAGCGTGCCGCCCACCACGGGCAACGCGGCCGCAGCCAGCAACGAACCGACCACCTGGGCCGGGAAAATCCCTACCAGCAGGCAAGTGAACACCAATAGCTCCACCGGTGCGCGCATCCAACGTGGCGGCTCGTGGGGCGTATGGGGCAGGTCGGTGGCGGTGGGGCCGAAGAACACGTCCACGGTGAAGCGCAAGGAATAGGCAACGCTGAACGTCCCGGCAATGGTGGCGATGATCGGCAGCGCCAGCTCGACCCAGGCCGTGGCGGAAATGAACACGGTCTCGGCGAAGAACATTTCCTTGGACAGGAAACCGTTGAGCAGCGGTACTCCGGCCATCGCCGCGCTGGCGACCATTGCCAGCGTGGCGGTGAACGGAATCAAGCGGACCAGGCCACTGAGCCTGCGGATATCCCGGGTGCCGCTTTCGTGGTCGATGATCCCGGCGGCCATGAACAGCGAGGCCTTGAAGGTAGCGTGATTGAGAATATGGAACACCGCCGCCACCGCCGCCAGCGGACTGTTCAGGCCCAGCAGCAGGGTGATCAGCCCTAAATGGCTGATGGTGGAGTAGGCCAGCAGCCCCTTGAGGTCGTTCTGGAACATCGCGCAGTAGGCGCCCAGCAGCAACGTACAGGCCCCGGCGCCGCCGACGATGTAGAACCATTCTTCACTGCCCGACAGTGATGGCCACAACCGCGCCAGCAGGAACACCCCGGCCTTGACCATGGTGGCCGAATGCAGATACGCCGATACCGGCGTGGGAGCGGCCATGGCATGGGGGAGCCAGAAGTGGAAAGGGAATTGCGCGCTTTTGCTCAAGGCGCCGATCAAGATCAGCGGGAGCAGGAAGGGATAGAGGGCATGAGCTCGAATCAGGTCGCCGGCGGCCAGGACCTTATCCAGGTCATAGCTGCCCACCACATGGCCGAGCAGCATCACCCCGGCCAACAGGCAAAGCCCGCCGGCCCCGGTCACCATCAAGGCCATGTAGGCACCGCGCCGGGCGTCGGCGCGGTGATGCCAGTAGCCGATCAGCAAGAATGAAAACAGGCTGGTCAGTTCCCAGAAAAACACCATCTGCACCAAGTTGCCGGAAATCACCAGCCCGAGCATCGCGCCCATGAACGCGAGGAAAAAGGCGAAGAAGCGTGGCACCGGATCGTCCGGCGACATGTAGTAGCGGGCATACAGGGACACCAGCGTGCCGATGCCCAGCACCAGCAACGAAAACAGCCAGGCGAACCCGTCCAGGCGCAGCACGAAATCCAGGCCCAGGCTGGGTAGCCAGGAATACGTTTCACGAATCACGCCGCCATCGGCGATTTGCGGGTACAGCAAGGCCACCTGAACGGTGCCGACCAGGGCCACCAGGCCTGCCAGCAAGGATTCGGCGTTACGGGCGTTATGCGGCAGCAGTGCCGCGACACAGCTGCCGATGAAGGGCAAAAGCAATAGAACTATCAGTGACATAGGCTTCTATTCGGCGGGGGATGACAAGGATCATACGTGGCGTATTCCCGATCACCAACCGCGAGGATGTCGCAGAATCCTACAGGGTAGGTGGAGTTTTCCTGTTTCGCGCCATCTCAACTGAGCGGATCGCAATGATTTTCCGGGCTCAGCCTTCGCGCTCAAGCACCTCATCCACCTCGACGCCGCCTTTGTTGCGCGTCTTCAACTCACTGACAATCACCGCCGCCACGATCAGCACCGCGCCGAACAACGCAATCGCGGGCAACCGCTCGCCCGCCAGGCGCCCGGCAATGCCGGCCCACACCGGCTCGCCGGCATAGATCAGCGTGGCGCGGGTGGGCGAGACACTTTTCTGGGCCCAGTTCATTGCCACCTGGATCGCGGCACTGGCCGCTCCCAGGCCTATGGCACTGACCAGCAGCAGCCAGGAAAAGTCCGGGATCGTTTCTTGGGTCGGCACCACCATCAGCAATGCCAGCACCGCCGTGCTTGCCAGTTGCACCACGGTTACCCGGCGCACGTCGACCTGGCCGGCATAGGCGCTGATCAGGATGATTTCGGCGGCGATGGCGATGGCGCTGATCAACGTGGCGATTTCACCAGGACTGAAGTTCAGCGATGCGCCGGCGGGCCCCGATACCAGCATCAGGCCGGCGAATGCCAGCATGATGCCGATGCTGGGCATCAAGCCAGGGCGACGGCCGAGTACCAGCCACTGCAACAGCGGCACGAACGGCACGTAGAGCGCGGTAATAAATGCTGATTGGCTGCTGGGGATGGTTTGCAGGCCGACGGTCTGCAAACCGTAGCCGAGCATGATCGCCACGCCAATGAAGCAGCCGGCCTTGAACTCGAACAGGGTCAGGTCGCGCAAATGACGCCAGGAGAACAGCGCCACGAACCCCGCGGCGGCGGCAAAACGCAGGCCGACGAAAAACATTGGCCCGCTGACCGTCATCGCGTGCTGCACCAGCAAGAACGTCCCGCCCCAGATCATGGTGATCAGCACCAGCACGCACTCGGCCTTGCTGAACCGGGAGAAACGGGAGGAAGCTTGAGGAGAATTCACCGATGCCATGACCTTGCGCGCTACTTGAGGCAGACGCACAATGCGCCCGAAGTTGGGCAGTATAATGCGCAACCCCAGCAGATGAGCAATATAGTGCACAAAGATAACGGCCAGCGGGCCTCCGTCCTCCAACACGTCAGCCAGAACGTGCGTCGCCTGCGGCATGCTGCGCAACTCAGCCAGACCGCGCTGGCGCAGCTGTCCGGCGTCAGCCGGCGGATGCTGGTGGCCATCGAGGCCGGCGAAAAGAACGTCAGCCTGACCACCCTGGACCGCGTGGCCGAGGCGCTCGACGTGGCCTTCAGCGATTTGATCCAGGCCCCCGACGCCCGCGACCCGAGCCGCATCAACGAGCTGGCCTGGGCGGGCACCATTGCCGGCAGCAAAGCCGTCTTGCTGGCAAAAGCCACCGCCAACCGCGAAGTCGAACTTTGGGAATGGCGCCTGGAGCCCGGCGAGCATTACCCTAGCGAACCCGATGCTGACGGCTGGAGCGAACAGCTTTATGTCTTCGAGGGTTGCCTGACGCTACTGTTGGGCAATGAAGAGCGCCGCATCGGCGCCGGTGAGTTTTTCATGTTCGCCAGCAACCAGCCCCATGCCTACCGCAACGATGGGCCGGTGGCGGCGAGATTCGTACGCAACGTGGTGATTTGATCCTGGAGAGCGGTATGGACACAGCGTTGGATCGACAGGCCCGCGACGTTACTCGCGAAGCCGATATCCTGATTATCGGCGGCGGCCTGAGCGGTGCCATGCTGGCGGCGCAACTCTTGCGCCTGCCAGGCCGACGCGAGGTGCTGATCGTCGAGCCGCGCAGTGAATTGGGCCGGGGAGAGGCCTACAGCGCCGTGGAGTTGGGCCACACCTTGAACGGTAACGCGGCGCGCATGAGTGTCGATCCGGACAACGCCGATGACCTGACCCAATGGCTCACCGCGTTCATCGAGGCGGGTGGCTGGCCTGAGTCGGATCAGCAGCATGTGCCAGTCAGCGAGCTGTTCCCACCCCGGGGGATTTTCGGTCTATATGTGCAGCAGCGCTTGGCGCAAGCCCGGGCGCAGGGTGCGCAGCACGGTTCCACGGCGGACCACGTCCGTGCGCAAGCCGTGGATGTGCAGATCGAGGGCGGTGCTGTACGGGTGACCTTGAACGATGGGCAGACCTTGCGTGGACGTTTCGCCGTGCTCGCCACCGGCATGTTCCCGGCCGCACGCACCCCGCAAACCGCATCCAGCGGCTTGAATGCCGCCGCGCTGGATCCTTGGGATGTGGCTGCGATGCGCCAACTCGATCCCCAGTCGACGGTGCTGATTATCGGCTCCGGGCTGACCATGGTTGACGCCGTCGTGTCCCTGGAACGGGCCGGGCATCGCGGGCCGATCGAAGTGTTTTCCCGCCATGGGCTGCTGCCTCATGTGCGCCGCCAGCCACCCGCCTGGGTGGATTTCCTGGCCGAAGACCACAGCTTGCGTTCACCTCGGCAACTGATGCGGGCCCTGCGCGAGCAATGCCGCCAGGCGATGGCCCAGGGCATTGATTGGCAGGCGCCACTGGACACGGTACGCGCCCATATCGGGCGCTTGTGGAACCAGGCCAGCGATGTGCAACGCCGACAGTTCGTCCGGCATGTACGGCCATGGTGGGAGAGCCATCACCATCGTTCGCCACCGTTGAGTGCCGAGCTGGTGGCGCGCCTGCACGAAGAAGGGCGGCTGCGGATCCAGGCGGCGTCGTTCAAGGGGCTGGCGCCGTCCGCCGAGGGCACAGTGGGTATTCGCATCCGTCGGCGGGGCGAGGTCGGACTGACCGTGGTGCAGGGCGCAGCGCTGATCAACTCCAGCGGCATCGAATATGATTGGCGCCGGGTTGCGCGACCGTTGCCGCAGCAACTGCTGGCCCGTGGGCTGATCCAGCCGGGGCCGCTGGCCCTGGGCATTGCCGCCCGTCCCGACGGCACGGTGCTGGGTGCCCAAGGGGAGGCGACCGGGCGCCTGTTTGCCATGGGCCCGCCGCTGCGGGGAATGTGGTGGGAAAGCACCGCCGTGACCGACGTGGCGAGCCAGGCCAAGGCGCTGGCGGCGCGGTTGGTTGAGCTGGATACCCAGGCTTTAGGCTGAACGCGGTCCCCCGTGGCGAGGGAGCTTGCTCCCGCTGGGCTACGTAGTAGCCCCAAAACCATTCACCCGGGTGTGTCAGGGGCATCGCATTCAGTCTCTATCAGGGCTGCTGCGCAACCCAGCGGGAGCAAGCTCCCTCGCCACAAAAGCCTTCGCTGAAGTGAACGTTATAGCTCGCTGACCTGCACCCAACGCTGCTCCCTAGCCGCCACACGAATCGCCGCCGCCAGCCGCTCCACTGCCCAGGCCTCGTCGAAGTCGGTCCCGCTGCCGCCTTCGCCGGCGAGGGCCATGATCAGTTCCCGCACCTCCAGTGTCTTCAATTCGTTGTACCCCAACTGGTGCCCGGCGGCCGGGCTGAACGCCGCATAGCCCGGCAGGTCCGGGCCGGCAAGCAAACGTTGGAAACCGGCCTGGCCGACACGGCACAGGCGCAGCTCATTGAGTCGCTCCTGATCGAATGCCAGCGTGCCCAGAGTGCCGCTGATTTCGAAGCTCAGGTGATTCTTGTAGCCGTGCTTGAGCCAACTGCTGGTCACCGTGCCCCGGGCGCCATTGGCGAAACGCAGCAGGGCGTGGACTTGATCATCCACCGCGATGGTCCGTTGTTCGCTACTGCCCGCGCTGGCTGGGCGTTGGCTGTGCACGGTCTGGCTGTCGGCGCACACCGCCTCGATGTCGCCCAACAGATGCCGGGCCATGGATAACAAGTGGCTGCCCAGGTCGGCCAGTGCGCCGCCGGCGTGGGCCGCTTCGCAACGCCATGACCACGGCGACGTCGGGTCGGCCATGAAATCTTCGCTGAATTCACCCTGGAAGCTGATGATCTGCCCCAGATCCCCACGCTGGATCAATTCCCTTGCCAATTGAATGATCGGATTGTGCTGGTAGTTGTAGCCGACCCGCGTCACCACGCCGGCCGCCTTGGCAGCCCGTTGCATTTGCTCGGCCTGCTCCAGGGAAACTGCCAAGGGTTTTTCGCAATAGACCGGCTTGCCCGCCGCCAGCGCCGCCATGGCCATCGGAAAATGCAGGTGGTTGGGAGTGGTGATGGCGATCAGGTTGACCTTCGGGTCCTCAATCAACTGTTGCCAGTCGCCGTGGGCCATCTCGAACCCCCAGCTCTGGGCGCACTGCCGGGCACGCTGCGGATCGGCGTCGGCCAGGGCTGCCAGTTTCAGGTTCAGGGGAAGATCGAATACCGCCTTGGCATTGTGGAACGCCAAGGCATGGGCACGGCCCATGAAGCCAGTGCCAATCAAACCGATGCCGAGTTCGCGCATGAAAAGAGCCCTTTGAATTTTTATTTTCAGAAGGGCTCTTTATGGAATAAATATTCACTAATTGCAAATATTGGAATAAATATTCACGTTTGTCGTCACTACATATCCCTGTGGGAGCGGGCTTGCCCGCGAATGTGGTGGGTCAGTCACAGCTGTATCAACTGGTCCACCGCATTCGCGAGCAAGCCTGCTCCCCAAGAGATTTCACAGGTCTGTCATGGCGCTCGCTGTCAGGACAGGAACCCACCATCCACATTCAACGCCACACCCGTGGTGTAGCTCGACGCATCGCTGGCCAGGTACAGCACCGCGCCGGCCATTTCACTCGGGTCGGCCACGCGCTTGAGCGGGATCTGTGCCAGAGCGGTTTTCAGGATGGCGTCGTTCTTGACCAGTGCCGAAGCGAACTTGGTATCGGTCAGGCCCGGCAACAAGGCGTTGCAACGGATGCCGAACTGCGCGCATTCCTTGGCGAACACCTTGGTCATGTTGATCACCGCAGCCTTGGTCACCGAATAGATGCCCTGGAAGATTCCCGGTGAGATGCCGTTGATCGACGCCACGTTGATGATGCTGCCGCCGCCGTTCTCGCGCATCAGCTTGCCGGCTTCCACCGACATGAAAAAGTAGCCGCGGATGTTCACGTCCACGGTTTTCTGGAACGCGCCCAGGTCGGTGTCCAGTACGTTGCAGAATTGCGGGTTGGTGGCGGCGTTGTTCACCAGGATGTCCAGGCGCCCGAACTGCTCGCGGATGCCGGCGAACACCTGGCTGATCTGCTCCATTTCACCGATGTGGCAGGCGATTGCGGTGGCCTTGCCGCCTGCGGCGATGATGGCATCGGCCACATGCTGGCAACCGTCGAGCTTGCGGCTCGAGACGATCACATGGGCGCCTTGCTGGGCCAGCAATTTGGCGATGGCCTCGCCGATGCCGCGGCTGGCACCGGAAACGAAAGCGATCTTGCCGTCGAGGTCGAACAACTGGGTCTTGGACATGCTGTTTCCTTGTTATAGGTGCGCTCAGAGCGTGGATTTGTTGATGACCTGCAGGCTCATCTGCTCCAGCAATTTGTTCATCTGAACGAACTGCGCGAAGCGTTTGTCCTGGGTCTGGCCGTGGAAGAAGCGGTAGTAGATCTGCTGGACGATGCCGGCGAGGCGGAACAGGCCATAGGTGTAGTAGAAGTCGAAGTTGTCGATGCGGATCCCGGCGCGCTCGGCGTAGTAGTCGACGAATTCGCGGCGCGTCAGCATGCCGGGAGCATGGCTGGGCTGGCGGCGCATCAGTTGCACGGGAGCCGGGTCGTTGGCTTCGATCCAGTAGGCGAGGCTGTTGCCCAGATCCATCAATGGATCGCCGATCGTGGTCAGCTCCCAATCCAGCACACCGATGATCTGCATCGGGTTCTCCGGGTCAAGGATGACGTTGTCGAAGCGATAATCGTTGTGGACGATGCTCGAGGTCGGATGGTCGGCGGGCATCTTGTCGTTGAGCCAGGCCCTGACCGTCTCCCATTGCGGCGCATCGGGCGTCAGGGCTTTTTCGTAGCGCTCGCTCCAGCCACGGATCTGCCGGGCCACGTAGCCTTCGGGCTTGCCCAGGTCGGCCAGGCCACAGGCCTTGTAATCGACGCGATGCAGTTCGACGAGCCGGTCGATGAAGCTCTTGCACAGCGCTTCGGTGCGGGCGGCGTCGAAGCCCAGTTCCGGTGGCAGGTCGGAGCGCAGGATGATGCCCTTGACCCGTTCCATCACATAGAACTCGGCGCCCATCACTGATTCGTCGGTGCAATGCACATAGGCTTTCGGGCAGTACGGAAAACCGTCGCGCAATTGGTTGAGGATGCGGAATTCGCGGCCCATGTCATGGGCGGATTTGGCCTTGTGGCCGAACGGCGGGCGGCGCAGGACAAATTCCTGTCCGGGGTATTCCAGCAGGTAAGTCAGGTTCGACGCGCCCCCGGGGAACTGGCTGATCCGTGGCATGCCGGTCAGGCCTGGAATGTGGGCCTTGAGGTACGGGTCGATCAGGTTGGCATCGAGTTCTTCACCGTCGCGCACGCGGGTGGACTGATCAGTAAACGCCATGCTTATCCCTTCTGCTTATTTTGGAGGCCATCGATCATTGGCTAATCTAATGGCGGGTGGCAGGCGTCACAAGCACGCCGGGGTCTTATAGGTTAGCGTGTTGCTGGATAATCAGCGGGCTTGATGCATTGCGGCGTGCGCGTCGGGCGTGGGCGAGCTAAGGTTTTGGAGGTCTGTCGCTTTCCAGGGAGCCACCGCGATGGGATGCCCGCAAGTCTGTAGCACCGCAACGTTGCAATGCAGCTTCGGCGCGGCCCCGGCGGTGCTCAATGTGCTACCGGTCAATCGCCTGCTGACCGGTGGGATGCCGGCGGCAAATATCATGGATCACATCCCACTGGTGAACATCACCACGTTCGGCATGTGTCAGAGCCTGGCCAACCCAACCGTGGCCGCAGCAACGGCGGCGGCCTTGGGCGTATTGACCCCCATGCCCTGCATTCCGGCCACCGCCACCCCATGGATCCCCGGCGGCGCACCAACCCTGTTGCTGGGCAACATGCCGGCCATCGACGCCAACAGCACCCTGATGTGCACCTGGGCCGGGGTGATCAAAATCGTCGTGCCGGGGCAGGTGCAGATGTTGATTCCTTGATCGGCAATCTTGCAGCATTGCACAGCCCCTTGTGGGAGCGAGCTTGCTCGCGATAGCGGTGGGTCAGTTGGTGGTGATGTTGGATGTGCCGGCACCTTCGCGAGCAAGCTCGCTCCCACACTGGTTCCGGGGGTGAGGCAAGACAATCGTTATGCCTGCGCCGGATCATTCCAGCGTCTGAACCACCAGCGCAGCCGGGAGATCGGTTTGCCCTCGGCGTCCAGCGGCCGGCCGTCTTCGGCGTAGGCGTGGGCCGGCTCCAGCAGTTGACCGTTGAGGTAGCGGGCCTCGACGGCGGGGTTGCCGTTGGGGTGCATGCGCCGGTAACGGCCATCACGCACGCCGTGGCGATAAAACTCCGCTTCGGCCAGTTTCCCGTCGGGGAAGAAATTGTTCGCCTCACCGTGCAGCAATCCGCGCTGATAGGCCGCCTGGCGCTGCAATCCGCCTTCGGCGGCGTAGAAGCTCGCCACGCCCTGCAACTTGCCCTGCACGAACGGCAACAGCGCCGAGACCCTTCCGTTTGGGTGATACAACGTGCTGGTGCCTTGCAGTTCACCTTGGCTGTAAGTGAGCTTCGCCTGCGGGCGCTGGGCTTCTTCGATCAGCAACGGGCCGTCCAGATGGCCGTCGACCAGTTGCCCGCTCAGTTGGCTGTCGCCGCGTTCCAGATCGAGTTTTTTCGAGCCCATCGGCGCGCTCCTGTCAGTTGACCTTCACCAGGCCACCCTTGATCGTCAGCATGCCGCCGCCGTCCACGGTTTGCTCGGCGGCGGCCTTGTTCACCAGGCTGATACCGGCGTCGTTGGTCAGGGTGGTGCCGGCCTTGTTTTCCAGCGATGTACCGGCCTGGTTGCTCAGGGCGGTGCCGGCTTTCTGGCTGATGGAGGTGCTGGCCTGGGCCGCGAGGTCGGCACCGCTCTTGATCGCGAAACTGCCGCCGCTTTGCAGGGTCAGGGTGCCACTGACCTTGATGGTCAGGTTGCCATCCACCGTCAGCTCGTAGTTGCCGGTGACCTTGTGTGTGTAATTGCCGCCGGTGCTGTGGTTCTGGTCCGAACCCACGGTGACGGTGCGGGTGTCTTTCACATCGAGGCTGTCGCTGCCGGTCTGGATCGTCACGCTGCGCTTGCCTTTCTCCAGGGTGATGGTCTCGTCGCCGTCCTTGACCGTGCGGGTGCGGGCGTTCTGCACCGTGAGGGTTTCATCGTGGCCGACCGTGGCAGTGGTGTCGTTGAGCACGTTGATATTGAAGTCTTTCTGGGCCTGGAGGAACACCTCTTCAGCGTCCTTCTTGTCCTCGAAGCGCAACTCGTTGAAACCGCCGCCGCCCTTGGAGGAGTGGGTCTTGATCCCGGACTGGGTCTGGTTCGCCGGCAGGGCGTAGGGTAGGGCGTTGTCGCCGTTGTAGACGCAACCGGTCACCAGCGGCCGGTCCGGATCGCCGTCGATGAAGGTCACTATCACTTCCTGGCCGATGCGCGGCACGAACTGCATGCCAAAGCCCTTGCCGCTCCATGGCAACACAACGCGCACCCAGCAGGACGAAGTTTCGTCGTTCTTGCCGGTGCGGTCCCAGGGAAACTGCAGCTTGATCCGCCCGTATTCATCGGTCCAGATTTCTTCACCGGCCTTGCCCACCACCTGGGCCGTCTGGGTGTGCATGCGCGGCTTTGGCGTGATGCGCGCCGGGCGATAAGCGGTGGCCTTGGGAATCGCCTCGAAGCGGTTGCGATAGCTTTCGTGACTGGCTTCGTGACGGACCGAGGTCACGACCCAATCGATGTTCAATGTCGTGTCTTCATGACCGGCGAGGGTGAACCAATAACCCGGCACCAGCCAGCGGCAGTCGCTTTCGCCGACAAAACGTTTCTCCTCGCTGCGCAGGCCGTCCACCCGCTGCTTGGTCAACGCATCGCCCTGGGCCTTGGCGGTATAGCCGCCCGGATGTTCGTACATCGAATTCGGGCCCGCCACGGCTTCGGCCTGGCTGAAGAGCGAGGTTGTCGGGGTCGTGAATTCATAATCGGTCGCCTGGTAAACCCCGGCCACTGCTTGCAGGCACACTTGCCCAGTGCGAATGCCGTGCAGTTCGCGTTCGCCCATTTTCTGCCCGAGATAATTCACGGTCGGTCCGTTGGGAATCGGTGCGAAGGCATCGTTGCTGTCGGCCAGCACCAGCGTGTGCTTGCCTTCGTCATGGGTGAAGAACCAGAAGATTCCGTCCTCTTCCAGCAGGCGCGAGACGAAGGCCAGGTCGGTTTCGCCGTATTGTACGCAGTACTCCCGTGGCGTGTAGCTGCCGCTGAGCTTGAGTTGGAAATCGGTGAAACCGTGGGCCTTGAAAATCGTCGTGACGATGTCCGACGTGGCGAGGTTCTGGAACACCCGGTTGTTGCTGGCCAGGCTCAACCACCAGAGCCAGGGCCGGAGTAAAAGCTGATAACGCTCGGCGGTGGCATCGGCCGGAAGTTGGCGGATCTCGGCCACCAGCCAGTCCAGCGGGCGCAGCAGGGCATCCTTGTGCAGCGTGGTGGTGACGTGGCTGGCGACGGCAGTGGTGAGGGTCAGTGAAGTGCCGTCGTTGATGCCATTGAGGGTGTGCGAGCCCAAGGCATTGAGGCTTTCTTCGCCCGACAGTGATTCAGGGTACAACGCCGACAGCGCAGTGGCGGTGAGGGAGAGGGTGGCATTGCTGTCGATACTTCTAGCCATTATGCGTCTCTGTCACTGCTTGTTAAGCAGGTTTCCTATCCCCATGACCATTCTTTGATCAAAGTTCGGTTGGGCCCGCTTCTCCTGATTATGATTCGTGCAAGTAATCCAAAGATTATTCAGGTCGTTATAGATAAGCTGGAGTTGGGCCAAGTCGTTCCAATCTATGGCGGTGGCTCCCCATGCGGCAAAGCCGTTTGAGATGAGCGCAGCAACATCAGCATCGTAACTATTGGTATTCATAAGGCGTGAAAACGGAGTCCTATGATCGACCTGCGTGTGCTCTTTGACATGCAGCGATCCATTGTTTGTCAGTATTCGAGCATCCATTGCGCAGTAAGGGCAGCGGTAATAATTGAGTACTCGACCGCTGAGGCTTCTTTGCGGAACCGAGGGCGCGTTCTGATAGACCCAGTTGATGGTTTCCACCTCAAGGTAAGGAGTCTCCGGAGCTCCGTATAGCATCATGTTCTTGGCCAATCTCATGTTTCACCTCATGTCATTGGTAGGGTTATTCCAACACCCACTCCGCCAATTTCCCCGTCACCTGCGTCATCAAAACATTCTCGACATCCCGTGCTCCAGCCGCGCTGCACTTGGCGAGTACGGCCTTGACGATCCCGGCATCGAACTCGAACTGCTTGCCCGTCGCGGCCTTGTAGCGCCCACGCAATTTTTCCAGCTTCGCCAGCACAATCCCTTCCAGCGTCGCCTCATCCAGCGGCCGATACGCCACCACCGTCATGCGTGCCAAAAACGCCGGGCGGAACGCTTGCAACAGCACCTTGTGCAAGGCTTCGTTGAAGGCATCGGTGCCCAGTTGCGCAGCCGGCGTATCCAGCAACAGTTCGGCGCCGACGTTGCTGGTGGCGAGCATCACGGTGTTCTTGAAGTCCACCACCAGGCCGGTGCCGTCTTCCATCAAGCCTTTATCGAAGACGTTGTAGAACGCCTCGAGCACATCCGGGTGGGCCTTTTCGATTTCATCGAGCAGCACCACCGAATAAGGCTTGCGCCGCACCGCTTCGGTGAGCACGCCGCCGCTGCCATAACCTACGTAGCCGGGCGGGGCGCCCTTGAGTTGGCTGACGGTGTGGGCTTCCTGATACTCGGAAAGGTTGATGCTGATGAGGTTGCGTTCGCCACCGTACAAGGCATCGGCCAGGGCGTAGGCGGTTTCGGTCTTGCCGACCCCGGTGGGGCCCACCAGCAGGAACACGCCGACTGGTTTCTGCGGATCGGTGAGACCGGCGCGGTAGGCTTGCAGGCGTTGGGCAATGGTATTGAGTGCGGTGCCCTGGCCCATGACCCGCTGGCCCATGCGCTGGCCGAGGGTGCGCACGGCGTGGGCTTCGTCGGCGAGCATTTTGCCGACCGGGATGCCGGTCCATCCGGCGATCACGGCGGCGACGGTCTTGCTGTCCACCTGTTCCGGCACCAGTGGGTCGTCCTGGCGAATGGCATCGAGGCCGGCCTCCAGGCGTAGCAGTTCGGCGGCCAGGTGGTCGATGCGGTTATCGACGTCGGTGTCGGGTTTTTCGCTATCGGCGCGTTCGCTCAGGGCCAGCAGCTCGCGCCGGGTGTCGAGCAGTTCGCGCACTGCTTCGCGTTCTTCGCCCCAGCGGGTTTCCAGCTCGCGGATGGCCTGCACGTTGCTGGTCGATTCGTCCTCAAGCAGGGTGATGCGCTCGCGGTGATCCAGTCCGGTGGCCTGTTCCCGGCGCAGGCGTTCGACTTCGTCCTTGAGGCTGTTCTGGCGGTGACGCAGGCTTTCCAGGGGCGGCGGTACGTCGTGCTGGCCAAGGGCGACCCGGGCGCAGGCGGTGTCGAGGACGCTGATGGCTTTGTCCGGCAATTGTCGACCGGAAATGTAGCGGTGGGACAGCTTCACCGCTTCGTGGATGGCCGCGTCCAGCACCTGCACGCCATGGTGCAGTTCCAGTTTGCTCGCCACGCCACGGAGCATTTCCACGGCGGTGATTTCGTCCGGCTCTTCGACTTGCACCAGCTGGAAGCGTCGGGCCAGGGCCGGGTCTTTCTCGAAATATTTTTTGTATTCCAGCCAGGTGGTGGCCGCCAGGGTGCGCAGCTCGCCTCGGGCCAGGGCCGGCTTGAGCAGGTTGGCTGCGTCGCTGCCGCCCTCGGCGCCGCCGGCACCGATCAGCGTGTGGGCTTCGTCAATGAACAGGATGATCGGTTTTTCGGCGCTGCGCACCGCGTCGATCACGCCTTTGAGGCGCTGCTCGAACTCGCCCTTGACCCCCGCGCCGGCCTGCAACAAACCGAGGTCGAGTACCCGCAGGGTGACCTCCTGCAACGAAGGCGGCACATCTCCCGCAGCGATACGCAGGGCCAGGCCTTCGACTACGGCGGTCTTGCCCACGCCTGGCGCGCCCACCAGGATCGGGTTGTTCTGCCGGCGCCTGAGCAGGATATCGATGCACTGGCGGATCTCGCCGTCGCGCCCGACGATGGGGTCGATGCGTCCGGCCCGAGCGTCGGCGGTGAGGTCCTGGGTGTACTGGTCGAGTACCGGGTCCTGTTTCTGAGGGGCGTCACCGGGTTTCGCCGGGCATTTGCCACCGACATGTTCGCGTGAGCTTTCGGTCCACTCCAGAAGATTGGCGCGCAGGGCGTCCCGGGGGATGCGCAACAATGACGAGGCGCTGTTGAGCAGCAAGCTGCGGCGTTCATCGCGGTCCAGCAGCGCGAGCAGCAGCAAGCCGGAACGGATGCTGTCCAGGCCCAGCACACTGGCCTGGACCACGGCGTCTTCCAGCAGGCCGATGGTCTGCGCCGACAGGGCGGGGGTGCGGGTGCTGCCGGATTTGAACAGGTCCAGGGCCTTGTTGGTTTCAGCCGTCACCGCGTCACGTTCGAGGCCGAAGCGCGGCAGCAGGCAAGCGAAGTCGCCGCCTTCGATGTCCATCAGTTCCAGCAGCAAGTGTTCGATTTCCACGTAGTGATGGCTGCGCTGCATGCAGCGTTGTGCGGCCCGTTCGAGGGCGCGGCGGTTGTCCGGGTTGAGGCGACCGATCAGGCTGGCCAGTTCCATGTCAGGTGATCTCCGGCTGACGCAGGCGGGTGACGATCTGTTGCACGGCCAGGTTCGGCTGACGTTGAAGGCCGCCGTTCCAGTTCAACCGGGGCGGTGCCTGGCGGCCCAGTTGCAGTGGGCCGGCCCCGCGGATCAACAGCACCAGGGTGCAGTCCAGGTCGGGACCGAAGTACAAGGCGAACAGGCTGGCGAGCAACGGGTGGGTTTCGCCATTGGGCAGCAGTCCGCTGGCCTGGCCGGCGTTCAGCGGGCCGAGGGTCAGGCGCACACCGGCATGTTCGTCCCAGACTCGGGTGCCGGCCACGGCGCTGCGCCCCAGACGCAGGTTGCGCCCGCCCGGTTGCAGGCGACTGCGGCTGGCGGGCGGGATGTCGCGCCAACTTCCCTCATAGCCGTTGAGCGCCACTGGCAGCCCGAATTGTTCGCGGACTATCGCTGCGAACCCGGCCAGGGAGCGGCGCCCGTCGGCGTACAGCGCGGTGCAGGCCAGCACGGCGGAGTCGGGTGCGGCCTGGCGTTCCTGCAAGGCCTTGGGCAGCAGGCCGGTCAGGGCGCGCAGTTGCGCCTGTACAGCCGAAGACCCTGGCGCGGTGAAGCCCAGGGCGATGCGATGTTTGCGCATCACTTTGTAAAGCAGGCTCAACAAGCGATGTTGGAACAGGTCGAGAAATTCCGCCGGCGCGTGATCCCGCGCTCGCGCCCGTTGTTGCAGCCATTCCTGATAAGCGTAGGGCAGCGGTCCGTCGGGACCGCCGAGACCGAAAATCGGCGTGGTCAGGATCGGTGGCGAGCCGGGTTCCTGGGTCAGGCGTTCGATTTCACTGGCGGCGAACAACGGGGTCAACGGTCCGCGCAGACGCAAGGCTTCGGCGTGCGGCGCGGTGCCGCTGCCCAGGGGTTCGGCCTGGGGATGTTCGCGCTCCAACAGCAGCAATGCCTGGAGCCATTCGAAGCGTTGCGGGTCGCGCCGCAGTCGTTGGCTCAGGTTCAGAGCGTCAGGGGTTTGCCGGCTTGGGGTTGCCATGTCTTCACCTCCTTGTCGGACTGGACCAGCACGGTGCGCACGAAGCGATTGGCGGTGGCATAGAGGGAAAAGAACTGCGCCAGCACCCCGGAGAACAGCACGGCGCTGCTGCCGACGAAGTGTTGCGGGTCCAGTTGCAGGCGTACTTCCAAGCCATTGCGCCAACCGCGCCAGGCATCCTCGCCGACGTGGGCGATGACCCGATCGCAGCCCAGCCCGAGCACCCCTTCGATCTGGCGCCGGGCACTGGCCTCGTCGCGCAGGTTGTGCAGTTCGAGGATTTCCCGCAGCGCGTCCAGTGCCTGGGGACCTTCGACCAGCGACAAGTGGTTGAGGGTCAACTGCGACACCAGGCGCCAGCGCGACTCCCCGTCCAGCCGTGGCAGGCTCTGGGGGCTGGGAGGGTTGCGCAAACGGGCCCAGGCCACCGGCCCCGGACGCTCGAAGCCCAACGGTGTGCCGGCCGGCAGGCTTTGGGCAAGGTGGCGATTGGTGCACAACAGTTCCGCGGTCAGGCTGTAGTCACGGGTCTGGGCGAGCGGGTCGAACTGGGTATCCACCAGGCTGACCATCAGATCGGTGCCCAGTCGGTTGGGGCTCATGCCGCTGACCCGACGCGCGTGCCAGTAACAGGTCTGGTCGCTGCCGTGCTGGCTGCCGTAATAGGCCGGCACTTTGCGCACGCCCTGGCTGGACGTCGCACGCATGCCACGAATGCTATGGATCTCGACGCTGTTTTCGCGGTGACTGTCGGCCACCAACCGGTATTCGCTACGGGTGCCGTCCGGGCGCAGGGGCTCGGACGTCCGGGGAAAAAGATTGATCACCGGCGTGCAGCCCAGGGCGATGTCGCTGGCTTGCAGCGGCAAGCGATTGGCGGGCGCCCGGTCGAAAACGATGTACAGGTACAGCGCCGGGTTGTCGCTGGCGGCTCCGGCCAATGGCAGGTCGAAAAAGCCGAACTTGTCGGGAAAGGCAAAGTACTCCGCGAGCAAGCGCATGCCGGGATGCACGCCATCTTCGTCCGGCAACAAGACTTCGTCACTGCCGAAGCCGATGATTTGCGGCAAGCCCACCAGTGGTTCCGGCACGCTGCCCGGTGGGCCGGCCAGGATTTTGATGGCATGGGCGCCCAGCAAATCGTAGAGCCAGGCGTTGATCATCGGCGAGGCCGCGAGGTGCACTCGCAGGCGGTCGATGCCCAGGGTCGACCATTGGCTTTCCCCCAGGCAGCGCAGGTTCAGGCGCAAGGCCGAGCGCGCCTGCACCACGCCGGTCAGCGCCTGGGCCTCGTCACTGCCCAGCAGCAACGCTTCGCTGACTTCAATCGGCCACAGGTGCACGGCGGCCGTGGTGCGGAAATGAATGCTCTGGCCCGTGTCGGTGGTGACGAACAACGGTGTGTCCCGAGGCAGCGGGTAGCCCTCGTTGAGGTTGCCTTTGCTCGGGTCGGGTTCGAACTGCACGATTGCGCACGATGGCAGCGGGCGCATGGCCAATGGGTAAAGCTGTTCGAGCAGGGCGTCGCTGAACTCGGCGTAATCGTCGTCGAGCCTGCGTTGCAGGCGCGCGGCCAACAGCGCGAAGCCTTCCAGCAGGCGCTCGACGTGCGGGTCGGGGCATTCGCCGGGGGATAGCTCCAGGCGCCGGGCGACCTTGGGGTAACGTTCGGCGAACAGGCTACCGGCGTGCCGCAGCCAAGTCAGTTCACGCTGGTAATAATCGAGCAGTTGCGGGTCAATCGAGTCGCTCATGTCGTACCTCAAGGCCGTCGCCGGCGTGCTCGATGACAAATGCCACAGGCCATGAGTGCAGGTCGCCGCGCAGCTCGCCCGACAGCCGTATGCACAATTGCTGCGGATGACCCGGCACCGGCGTGACCTGCACCTCGCCGAGTTGCAGGCGCGGTTCGAAATGGGTGACGGCCTGGCGGATTTCCCGAGTCAGTTGGCGACGATCATCGCTGCGCTGCTGTTGCAGCGCGGTCCAGTCGGCGATGCCGTAATCCAGGATGCTCGGCGGCTCGGTCAGCGCCCGTGGGCCGCGTCGGGTATTGAACAGGCGTTGCAGTTCGGCATGGACCGAGTCCTGCAACGCCTGTCGATCGAACGTCCGGCCTGTATCGTCCGCCGGGCTGGCCAGGCGTTCGAACAGGGGCGGGCGAAGCCCGAAACCGGCCATGGGCGCGCGCCGTCACTTGGTCATTTTGTTGGCCGCCAAGTCCCAGGTCGTGCCCGCCGTGCCTTCCTTGGTGCCGTCGTCTTTCTGGGCGGTGAGCTCCCATTTGATCTTGGTGAAGTTCAGCGACAGGGTTTCCACCGGCTTGCCGCCAGTACCGCCGCTGACGCTGACGTTGGACAGCACGACGTTGGTCAGGGTGTAGATGATGAACGGCATGAGTTTGCCACTGCCCTCGGCGGCGTTGCGGCCGATGGTGACGACGGCCTGCGGGATCGGCTTGCCGGCGCAGCAATACTCATTGAGCGAAGGGGTGGAGCTGTCGATGAATTTTGTCAGGGTGAACTCACCGATGTGGGGCCGGCCGGAGGTGCGCTCCGAGTTGCTGACGTCGTTGGTGACTTGCATCGCCACGTTGTGGCTGTAGGACATGACCTCGATCTTGTCCGTGAACCCCTCCAGCAGGCTGTCGCCCTTGATGTCGCCGCCGAGGTCGAGAATGATTGCATCCATTGTGTGGAACTCCTGAAGTCGAGTGGGGTGTTACCCGATACCGATCCGTTAAAGACGAACGCTGAACCTGTGGCGAGGGAGCTTGCTCCCGCTGGACTGCGCAGCAGTCCCAAAAAGCAGGGCCGCTTCGCGCCCCAGCGGGAGCAAGCTCCCTCGCCACATAGCCACATAGCCACATAGCCACAAAGCCAACAGCGGTCAGGCAGCAACCGGTGGCGGCAGGGTCGCCACCAGGCGGATCGAGGCGGTCAGTTCTTCAAGCTGGAAGTGTGGCCGCAGGAATACCGTCGCCTTGTAGGCCCCCGGCTTGCCGGCCACCTCGGTCACGTCGACCCGGGCTTCGCGCAACGGGTATTGCGCCTTGATCTCTTGGGGGGCGTTGTCGTTGATCAGCACGTAATCGGCGATCCAGTTGTTGAGGTAGGTCTGCACGTTGTCGCGGGTCATGAAGCTGCCGACCTTGTCGCGCATGATCACCTTCAAGTAATGGGCAAAGCGCGAGGCCGCGAGCACATAGGGCAACATCGCCGAGATCCGCGCATTGGCGTTGGCCTCGTTGGTGTTGTAGACCTTGGCCCTGTTGGTGGTCTGGCCGCCGAAGAACACCGCCACGTCGCTGTTTTTCTTGTGGCACAGGGCGATGAAACCCAGGTCGTTGAGTTCTTTCTCGCGGCGGTCGGTGATCGCCACTTCGGTCGGGCATTTGAGCGACAGGTCCCCGGAGCTGGTGCGGAAGGTATGGGCCGGCAGGCCCTCCACCGCGCCCCCGCCCTCGGCCCCGCGAATCGCCGCGCACCAGCCATATTTGGCGAAGGCTTCGGTGATGCGTTGCGACAGCGCCCACGCCGCGTTGCCCCATAGGTATTTGCTGTGGTCGGTGCCGTTGACGTCTTCGATGTAGTTGATGCCTTCCACCGGCAGCGTGTCCGGGCCGTAGGGCAGGCGCAGCAGGAAGTGCGGCAGCACCAGGGACACGTAGCGCGAGTCTTCGCTTTCACGGAAGGAACGCCACTTGATCAGTTCCTGGCTCTCGAAAATTTTCGACAGGTCCCGCGGCACCGCCAGTTCCGTGAAGCTGGTCATGTCGAACAGCCGTGGGCTGGCAGCGGCAATGAATGGCGCGTGCGCGGCGGCGGCGACGTTCGAAAGTTTTTCCAGCAGGCCGATGTCCTGCGGATGGCGGCCAAAGGTGTAGTCGCCCACCAGCAGGCTGAACGGGTGCCCGCCGAAGGTGCCGTATTCCTCTTCATAGATTTTCTTGAACAGCGCACTCTGGTCGAATTCGACGGCTTTCTCCAAGTCGTTCTGCAGCTCTTTCTGGGTGACGTTGAGCAGGCGCAACTTGAGTCGGGTGCTGGTCTCGGTGTTCTGCACCAGCAGGTGCAGGCCGCGCCAGGAGGCTTCGAGTTTTTGCAGGTCGGGGTGGTGCAACACTTCGTTGAGCTGGGCGCTGATCAGTTGGTCGATCTGGCTGATGCGGTCGTTGATCATCGCCACCGTATCCTTGTCGATGGCCATGCCTTCGTCGAGGACTTGGGTGGCAAATTCGGCCAGCATGTCGCGGGCGTAATCCTGCTGGCTGTCGTCGTGGGCCATGCGGCCTTCGGCGATGATCTTGTCCAGCAGGGACAGGGTCTGGGTCGTGCTCTCGCTGGTTTGAGCGCTGGATGAAGCAGGCATGGCTTTATCTCCCTTCAATGCTGAGCACGATCAGGCCTGTGGTTCGGCCGGGGCTGGGTCGTCGTTGGCGGCCACGGTCGGCAGCTCGGGCGCTACGTCCTGGGGCCGGGCCGACTTGATCTCTTGCAGGCCTTCGGTGTTGGCGATCACGTCGCGCAGCAGCTTGTCCAGGTCGTCGTTGCCGTCGAGTTTGGTCAGCAGGTCCCGCAGGCGCTGGCGGGCTTCGAACAAGCGGCGCAACGGCGTGACCTGTTCCACGACCTTGACCGGGTCGAAGTCATCGATGTGGCGGAAGTTGAGTTCGATGTTCAGCTTGCTGTCATCGCCGCTGAGGGTGTTGTTCACCTGCAGCGTGGCGCGTGGGGAGATGGAGGCGAGCACTTCGTTGAAGTTATCGCGGTCGATTTCCGTGAAGCGCCGCTCATTGAGCTTGGGCAGCGGCTCCAGTGGCTTGCCGGAGAGGTCGGCCAGAATGCCGACCACCAGTGGCAATTCTTTTTTCTCGATGGCGTTGCCGATTTCCACGTCGTAAGTGATCTGGACGCGGGGAGGGCGGACTCTGTCGAGCTTGTGCTGGGTACTTTCTGCCATGGCGGCCGACTCCGATGCATGTATGGAAGCAATGCATCGGGAGTCCCGCTCATCGCATTCCCTTGCTGATCCGCAGGTTGCAAATGGACGGCAGAAAACCTGTCATTCCCTTGACGAACCTGGTCCATTCGACCGTGTGGGTCGAACTACCCAAGACGCTAGAACAGGTCTATAAAAATGCAAGCGAAAACAATTTATGACCGCTGAGAAAAGGAAAATTCATTTTGCGTGTCTTTTTTTGCGGATTATTTCTGAGCCTGGCGCTCAGCGGTTGCTCGCTCTTTGCGCCCAGCGTCGATCTGGACAGCCTGACCCTGGACGTGGCGCCCCGCGCCAACGACGACACACCGATCGCCGTGGATTTTATCGCGGTGAACGACCCGGACCTGCTCAAACAACTGTCGGGCATCACCGCCAGCCAATGGTTCGCCGAGCGCGAACAGTTCCAGCGCGACTATCGTCAACTCATGTCCGTATGGGGATTGGAACTGGTCCCGGGGCAGTTCATCGACCGCCAACCCTTCCCGCTGGAGGGCAAGCGCGCCGCTGGACTTTTGGTCTTCGCCAGCTATAACACTCCCGGAGCCCACCGGCTTCGGTTGGACGATCAGCGCGAGGCCTGGCTGAAGTTCGACAGTCGCGAGATGACCCTCGTCGATGCCAGCCAGCCTTGAATGACCGCGGGCCGCCAAGCGCGGCGACATTGGGATGTCGAAGGGAGTCGTATGAGTCTGTTACCTGACGCGGTGTGCTGGCATGAGGGCATGCAATTGCTGCCCCAGCATTTTCAATTGCAAGGGCTGCGCGCGGAGGCCCTGGCGGCGCATTTTGCCGGTGCCTGCAATCCTTGGTTCTGGGGTGTCAGTCAACTGGAGGTCGACCCTTCGGCCCTGAGCGCCGGCCAGGTGCGGCTGTTGCAACTGCAGGGCACCTTGCCGGACGGACTGCCGGTCAATCTGCAAGCCGGCGTCGGACCGATCCTGGAGCTGGACGTCACCGAGGCGATCGACAAGACCGACGACGCCACCGTGACCGTGTACCTGGCCGTCAGCCCGCTCTGGCGCGCCGGGCAATTGCTGCCCCTCAAGGGACGCTTGCAATCGGTGGTCGGCGACGCGTTGCCGGACCTCACCAGCGGCGAATTCCCCGAGTCGATCACCGTCTGGCGGCCCAACCCCAGGCTGTGCACGCACCTGAGCAAAGCCGATTCGATCTGCCTGCCGCTGCTGCGCATCCGCAAAGAGGGTGGCGGATTCTGGCGTGTGCCGTACACGCCGCCGACGCCGGTGTTGTTGCCGGACTCAGGACTGGGGCGACGTGTCGCCGGGTTGTGCGCACGGGCCCGGGAAAAATGCCTGTTCCTCGCCGGTCGGTTGCGTCAGGCCCAGGCGGCCGGTAACCAGGACGATGCCATGGAGATCCGTCGGCAGTTGACCGCCTTGTGGGCGCGGCTGCCGGAGGTCGAGGGGGCGCTGAACACCCGGGTGGCGACGCCCCAGTCGCTCTATGGCTTGCTGCTGGGCCTGGCCGGGACGTGGTCGGCCCTCGATCCGCTGGCGGGCGTGCCGGCATTCGCGCCCCTGGATTTTCTCGAGTTGCAGCGTGGCTACGAGCCGCTGCTCGACTGGCTGGAGACCACCCTGGAACTGGTTCGCGCCGGTTATCGCAGCCTGGCCTTCGAGCGCGACGAGCAGGTTTTTTCGATCCAACTGCCCGACGACCAGCCCAACCAGCGCCTGGTGATCGGCCTGCGCATGCCCAACGGCGCCAGCGAGCAGTCGGCCGCAGAGTGGTTGCGCGGGGCGATCATCGCCTCCGCGAAGCACATCCCCTTGCTGAGTCGACAACGCATGAGCGGCCTGCCCCACGAGGCCATGAGCCGCAACGAACAGGTGGCCTACAGTGTGGGTGACGACACCCGTTTGTTCGTCGTAGCCGCCAGTGGGCAATGGTTCGATGGGCAATTGCCGTTGCACATCGTGGCCCCGGCGTCGGCCCAGGCCAGTAGCCCGTGGCAGGTGGTGTTGTTCGTGGCGCAAACCGGTGAAAGTGCCTGATCGCAGAAGGGGAGTCGTATGCCTGACGGAAGTGGCGGGGCGGTTCGGGGTCTGCATGAGGCGCCGCTGAGCAGCGCTTTTCGGCAGGCCTGGCTGAAGTGGTCCCAGGAATGGCAGGACTTGCCCAAGGACAGCGACGCTGCGGTACTGGTCAACCGGGTGGTGGAGTTTTCCGGGCGTAGCGCCCAGCGCCTGTGGCGGACCGCCTTTGCCACGGTTGGCGACGCCGCCACCGAGCAGGTCAAGGCGCTGGTTTATGCGTTTGTGGCATTGGTGGATGAAACCTTGCTGTTCGCCTCTTGGCCCGGCCAACTCGCCTGGCAGCAACACCCCCTCGAATCGCGCATGTATTCCAGTCGCCAGGCCGGCGAGCGAGTGCCCGCCGCCATCAAGAAACTGCTGGATGAACAGATGCCCGGTACCCGGGACCTGGCGAATGTCTACCTGCAATGCCTGATCCTCGGGTTCCAGGGCCGACTGCGCGGCGAGCCAGGGCAGGTGCAGCACGAGCAGTGGCGCGTTGCACTGTTCACGTTCGCCTGGCAGCACGATCCCGATTACCAAGACGTCAGCGAGCGCCTGGCCATGTCAGCGTCGGCCCCGCCGGTACGCAGGCCAGTGCAGCAATCGCTGCCGGACGGGTTTCGCCTGGGGCTGGCGATCCTGGCCATGGTGGTGCTGCTGACCGGTTTGGGGCAGGTGTTCTGGCGTGACATCCGCTCGGAACTGGAGCCGGTGTTGCAACTGAACGAGTCGGCGGCCCAGGAGCAGGATTCATGAACCTCGTCAGCATCGTTGCCTGGGTGGTAGTCGCCATCATCGTGGTGCTGTTACTCGCGGCCTTGATCTGGTGGCTCAGGACCCAGGGCGGAGCGGCGATTCGCAGTTTCTATGGCGCGGTGCACCACATGGAGCAGGAGCAGGGCACCCGGGACCGTTACCAGGCGCCGTGGTTGCTGATGCTCGGGCAAGATTCCGACAATGCCCAGTTGTGCGCCCAGTGGCGCTTGCAACCGACGGACAAGGCGGCGTGGTTCGGGCGTTGGTGGTCGGATGCCGAAGGCGCGGTGCTGGTAGTGCCCCAGGCGTTGTTCTTGCCCGATGAGGGCATGAACCGCCAGCGTGGCAACTGGTGGCGCCTGTTGGGCCTGATCTTGCGGCTGCGCAGCAAGCGGCCATTGGACGCGGTGGTCTGGACCGTTCCATTCGCCCTGCTCGAAGACATCGAGCACACCACCGATTTGAGCCTCAAGGTCCGGCGCTGCTTTATCGACTTGCTGCAACGGTTCGGCCTCAGCCTGCCGGTGTACGTGGTGGTTACCGGGATGGAGGCGTTGCCCGGCTTTCAGGAACTGGTCAGCGCGTTGCCCGCCGAGGGCCGCGAATCGATGCTTGGCTGGTCGTCGCCCTACGCGCCGGATGCGGCCTGGCAGTCGCACTGGAGCGATCAGGCGCTGGACCAGGTCAACGCCGCACTGTCGCAATCGATCATCGAAATCGGTGCGTTATCGGGGCAGTTGGGCACTGATCTCTATGGCCTGCCGGAACGTTTCGAAGGCTTGCGGCGGGCCGTTCAGCTCTTGCTGGAGCCGGTGTTCCAAGGCAACGCCCAAGGCGAAGCGCCGCGTTTTCGAGGCATTTATTTCACCGCCAGCCAGGCCCCGGCCGCCAGCGGGGATGGCTTGACTGCCAACGACAACATGCTGCGGCAAACGGTTTTCGCCCGGCAACTGTGGTCCCGGCGGCTGATAGCCGAACGTGGCCTGGCGCAGCCGGTGTCACGCCTGCTGCGACTGCGCCAGCGCTGGCATCGGCTGGCCGCAATGGTGGCGCTGGTGGTGGGCCTGGTCTGGCTGGCAAGCATGGTGTGGGTCTGGCAAGACTCGGTGGAACAAGCCGAAGGCCTGTCGCGACTCATCCTTGCGACCCACAAGAACCACCTCGTGATTGATGCGGATGAGCCGAAATTGGAGCCGACCCGGCACAACGTGCAGAATTACTGGGACATGCTGGAAAAGGCCCCAAGCTGGCGCTTCGTCTCGGTGGTGTTCCCCACGTCTTGGTTCTCCTCCGTGGACACTCAACTGCAAGAGGGCCTGCGCCTGACCGCCCGGCAACACTGGGTCCTGCCCCTGCGTGACTTGCTCGAATCAGACCTGGAACAGCTCAAGGCCATCCGCAATACCGAGCGGCGTGGCAACGTGCAAAGTGAAGACCCGGCGCAATGGCCAAGCTACTTGAAGGCCAGGGAACTGGTGGAGCGCGCCGTGCGCCTGGAGCAGCACAACCAGATGTTCAGCCAGGCAGTGAACAATCCCAAGGCACCGTTGGACGAGCTGGTGCTGTTGAGTGACAACGCCTTGTCGCTGAGCCTCAACACGGGCACGTTGAGCCGGGCGCGGTTCTATAATCGTGTGTTGTTCGATTCACAAAACTCTGATTTGAAAGCGCTGGACTTGAACGCTGCGCGTTCGGTGGTCTCGGATAACTTCACCGGCCTGATGCAGCGTTGGCTCGATCATTATTTCCTGGCGGATAACTTCGTGCGCCAGGCTGGCTACCTCAAGCTGCATCTGCAACGCCTGGAAGCGGGCAGCGGCAACTCCTTGAGCGAGCTTGAAGACCTGATGGCGTTGATCGACGATCTGCAGACGCTGGTCAGCCTGACCAACTCGGCCTGGGGACGAGGCAAGGGACAGGACCTGGTGCCCGGTTACGCGCAGATGATGGAAAAGGTCAGCCACAGCGCACTCCTGGGGCCGGATGTCGAGCAGGACCTGGAAAGCCAGGCGGCCAAGCTGCAGCAGAGCTTTCGGGACCAATGGATCGTCCAGACCGGTTCTCGGGACAACCTGCTGGTGCAGCAGGGCAGCGGCCTGCTGGTGCTGCAAGAGCATGTCACCGCGCTGAACGGCGCGGTGCAAGCCTTGTTCAAGCGAGACTTCGTGGCGCTGGCATTGCAGAAGGATCCGTCGAGCGGCAACTCGGATTCGATGGGCCAGGGCGATGGCAGCGATGATTTCAGCGTCGCCTTGAACTACTTCGCCAGCTTCAAGAGCTATGCCAATGAAGAACTGCCGCGTATCCCTCCGGACTACCGTGCTGCGCTGATGCAGGCCGCTGAAGTCGCTGCGGCGCAAGCCATGTGGTTGAGCCTGGCTGAAGGCGACGAGCAATTGCCCGGCATGGGTTTCAACGTACAGACCAGCCAGGCCGTTGCGCTGCAAAAAGCCTTCATGGACGTGCACCGTAGCGACTTGGCTATTCGTTTCCAACGCCTGCTCAACCGCCGTGCGCTGGCACAGATCAAGAGCGGCCTGAACGAGATCGATGCCCAGCCGCTGTTCAGCCAGCGGGCTGACGTCCAGCGGTGGGACGGTTCGAAAAACTTTGGCTTGCAACTCTATGGCGCGACGGATCCACAGGATCTGAAGTTGAGCTTGGATCAGCAGTTCGGCGCCATGCTGCAGATTGCCGAGCAGCGGATGCCGGCCCTGGAATGGCTGATCGTCCAGCAGGACAATCTGTCCGCCCTGGAGCATGACCAGGTGGCGCGATTCATGGCCCTCAACGATGAACTGCTCAAATACAAAAATCAGAACCCGGCCAGTTCGGCGGCCCAGCTGGAGCAACTGGTGAGCCGGGATTTCATCGCCATGGACACCACGTCCTGCGCGCAGATCCTGCAGACCTCCAGCCTCTCGGGCGGACGGGGTGACCTGGCGCGGCGCGCTGTCGCGTTGCAGCAGGGCGCCTTGCAACGGTGCCTGTACCTGCAACAGAACCAGGCCGCGACCGCCTGGAATGACCTGGCCAATTATTTCAACCAGTACCTGGCTGGGCGCTTTCCGTTTTCGCAGGATGTGCGGGCCATTGATGCCGATCCGGCCCGCGTGCAGCGCCTGCTGGAATTGATCGACACGCGTCTGCCTCTGGCCCAGGCCGGGTTGGCCCTGAGCCAGACGCCGGATCGGTTGGCGGCCGAAGATTTTCTCAACCGCTTGAAACAGGCCGGGACTTGGCTCGGGCCGCTGTTCGTGCGGGACAAGAGCGGCATTCTTGGCGTGGAAATGGACGTGCGCTGGCGCACCGACCGCGACGAAGAGCGCGGCGCCGACCAGGTGATCGCCTGGGGGCTGACCGCCGGCAACCAACAGATCAACTACCCCGGTGATGCCCAGCAGAACCTGCGCTGGATGGTCGGGCAGCCGGTGCGCCTGACCTTGCGCTGGGCCCGCAACGGTTATCAGCGCCCGGCCAACGACCCCTTGCAACCGAACCTGGTGGTGCGCGACCTGGAGGCGGGCTGGGAGTACCAGGGCCCATGGTCGTTGCTGCGCCTGATGCGCTCGCAGGTGTCGGTCCAGCGCCAGCCGAATATCGACTACACCGATTTTCCGCTGACCTTGCAACTGCCGGTGACGGCCCAGACCCAGGCCCGCACGGCGCAGCAAACATTGATGTTCGTACGCCTGTCGTTGATGAGCCAGGGCTCGAAGCTGCCGCTGTCGATCCCGCCGCTGCCGACCCGGGCACCCCGTTCACCGTTCATGGCAGGCCCATCGAGCCCGGCCATTGCCACACGCGAGGAGGGTCTGTGAGCTTGCCGATAACCCCGTTGCCTGATCGGGTCAGCCAGTTGCTCGAACCGCTGAGTACCGAATTGCCCTGCGGCCCGGACCTGCGCTACGAACCGGAATTCGACCAACTGCGCGAGTTGCGCCGCGAGGACGACACCAGCTTGCCCACCGGCGTCTGGCAGTCGGCAGTCAAGCGCGCCCAATGGCCGGAGCTGGAAAGGCTGGCCACCACGTTGTTGCTGGAGCGCAGCAAGGACCTGATGATCAGCGCCTGGCTGGGGGAGGCCTGGTTGCATCTGATAGGGCTGGACGGGCTGCCGAGCAGCTTGGCCTTGGTGGCGGGCCTGTGTGAGCGTTATCCCGACCAGTTGCACCCCCTGGCCGAAGAGGGCGACCAGTCCTGGCGGGTCATACCGCTGGAATGGCTGGCCCGTCGCTACAGCGAAGTACTGCTGACGCGGGTGCCGCTGTTCGACGGTCGGGAGCAGGCGTTCGCGGTCTTTTGCCTGGACGACTGGCAACGCCTGCAACGCCAGCAGGTACTGGGCAATGACAGCAAGAATGCCAAGGCTTCGGCGGAAGCCGCGCGCAACGACCAAAAGAAAATCAGCGAACTGATTCGTACCACACCGCTGTCGTTCTGGTTGCATCGTCAAGGCAGCCTGATGTTGGGCCTGCAACATTTGCAACGGCTCGAAGCCTGGAGCGACGCTTACCTGGGCAATCTGGCCCCGGGCTACAAATCCTTGCAGGATGTGATACAGGCCCTGCTGGCGCTGGTAGAGGAGTTCATTGCGATGCACCCACAGCAACCCACTGTCGCCCCAGTGCAAACGCCACCGGCCGTTGCGACGTCGACTCCGCAGCCGCAAGCGGCACCGCCCCAGGCTTTCCAGGAGCCGGCCAGCCGTGAAGAGGCCTATCGTCAATTGTTGGTGATCGCCGGCTACCTGGCCCGTACCGAGCCCCACAGCCCGGTGCCCTACCTGATCCGGCGAGGCGTGGACTGGGGCAACAAGCCATTGAACGAACTGCTGGGCGAGCTGATCAGCGCCGATGCCGAATCCCGGCGGTTGTGGACCTTGCTGGGCGTTCTCTAAGGCTGCGCGTCGGGTAGCGGTACCGGTGTCAGCACCGGCTTGCCGGAAAAAAACGCGTTCAGGTTCTGCCCCACCAACTCCACGGTACCGCGCGTCGCTTCCGGCGACAGGCCGGCCACGTGGGGCGTCAGCACGACATTGGGCAACTGTTTGAGCGCGTCTGGCACCTCGGGCTCGTGGTCGAACACATCCAGGGCCGCGCCGGCGATTCGCCGTTGTTCCAGAGCACTGACCAGGTCGGCGGTAGCCACCACGCTGGCCCGGGCGATGTTTACCAAAAAGCCGTTGGGCCCCAAGGCATCGAGGGCCTGTTTGTTGATCAGCTGGCGCGTATCCAGGCCACCGGGCGTGGCGATGATCAGGAAATCCGAGACCCGGGCCAGTTCCGTAGGCGTGGCGCAGAAGGTATAGGGCACGTCGTTGCGCACCCGGCGATTATGGTAGCTGACGCTCATGTCGAAACCGAGGGCGGCCCGCTTGGCAATCGCCATCCCCACCGCACCGAGGCCCAGCACCCCCAACCGCTTGCCGGCCAGGGAAGGGCGCATGACCTTCGCCCATTCGCCGCGGCGTACACAGGCGTCGGCCCGCGGGATATCGCGCACCAACGCCAGCAACAGCGCCATGGCATGGTCGGCCACCGAAGAAGCGTTGACCCCGGCACCGTTGGTCACCACGATCCCCCGGTCGCGCGCGGCTTGCAGGTCCACTTGCTCATAACCGGCACCGATCACACAGATGATTTTCAGGTTTGGAAGAGCGGCGATTTCCTCGGCAGTCAAACCCAGGGGACCACGGGTCAACACCGCGCTGAACCGCTCACCATGCTCGAAAATCGCTGTCTTGCGCTCGGCAGGCGTTGGCGCCAATTCCAGGTGATAGCCCTGGCGCTCCAGAATCGGCAGGTATTCATTGACGGTTTCAACCAGTACCAGAACGGTTGCGGTCATGCTGTGCTCCTGTGGGCGCTGGATCGGTTTCGGCTATTCAACCTGATTGTAGGAGTCGAGGGCAGGGGGGCTTGGCTTTTATCTTCATTTCGGCCCCGACATCACCTCTATGGGAGCGGGCTTGCTCGCGAATGCGCTGCGTCAGGCGACATCAATGGTGGCTGACCTACCGTTTTCGCGAGCAAGCCCGCTCCCACAGGACGGTGGTGATTCACTATAAAATAATCTGATCCGCACAACCGCTCCTCAGCTAAGTCTTTGCTTCTGCTCATGAATCCCGGACAATCGCGCCCCTGTTTCGGCCAGGGCGCTGCCTGTCGGGTTTTTCCGACTCGTCCCGGCCGGGTGCATGTGACCGGAACGCGGAGATCCGACCGGATGAATGATCAGGCCAATAGCGTTGAAGAGCGCTTTGAAACGATAGCCCCAGCCACCCTCAGCCAATGGAGCCGCCAGGACACCACTTGGATGTTGGGTCTGTTTGGCACCGCCATCGGTGCAGGTACGTTGTTTTTACCGATCAATGCGGGCCTGGGCGGATTTTGGCCGCTGCTGATCCTGGCGGTGCTGGCATTCCCCATGACGTTCTACGCTCATCGAGGCCTGACCCGCTTCGTGTTGTCCGGTCGAGACGGCGCGGACATCACCGAGGTGGTGGAAGAGCATTTCGGCCTCAAGGCCGGCGCGCTGATCACCTTGCTCTATTTCTTTGCGATTTTCCCGATCCTGCTGATCTACAGCGTGGCGTTGACCAACACGGTGGGCAGCTTCCTGGAGCACCAGCTGCATTTGCAGCCGCCACCGCGTGCCGTACTGTCCCTGGTGCTGATACTGGGCCTGCTGGCAGTGGTGCGTTGTGGCGAGCAGGCGATCGTCAAGGCCATGAGCCTGATGGTCTATCCGTTTATCGTTGCACTGCTGTTCCTGGCGGTGTTTCTGATCCCGCACTGGAACGGCGGCATCCTGGCCACGGCATCGACGCCGCCTGAAGCTTCGGCGTTGCTGCATACCTTGTGGCTGGCGATTCCGGTAATGGTGTTCTCGTTCAACCACTCGCCAATCATTTCGGCGTTTGCGGTGGACCAGAAGCGTCGCTACGGCGTCAATGCCGAGGAGCGCAGTTCGCAGATTCTGTCCCGTGCCCATGTATTGATGGTGGTGATGGTGCTGTTCTTCGTGTTCAGCTGCGTGCTGACCTTGTCTGCGGCGCAACTGGCCGAGGCCAAGGCGCAGAACTTGTCAATCCTGTCGTACCTGGCCAACCACTTCAGCAACCCGACCATTGCCTTTGCAGCGCCGCTGATCGCGTTCGTGGCGATCTCCAAATCCTTCCTCGGCCATTACATTGGCGCCAGCGAAGGTCTCAAGGGCTTGATCGCCAAGAGCGGACGTCGTCCAGCGCCCAAGACCCTGGATCGCCTGACGGCTGCGTTCATGTTGATGGTGTGCTGGATCGTCGCCACGCTCAACCCGAGCATCCTGGGCATGATCGAAACCCTGGGCGGCCCGGTCATCGCAGCGATCCTGTTCCTGATGCCGATGTACGCCATCCGCAAAGTCCCGGCCATGGCCCGCTATCGCGGCCAGGCCTCCAATGTTTTCGTGGCGCTGGTGGGGCTGGTGGCGATCACGGCACTGGTCTATTCCCTCCTGGCCTGATCGCCCCCTGTGGGAGCGGGCTTGCTCGCGAAATGGTGGGTCAGCCAAATGTTGATGTTGGATGTGCCGGCCCCTTCGCGAGCAAGCTCGCTCCCACATTGGTTTTGGGTGGTTGAAGAGTTTGCATGTACCACCAATCTCCTGTGGGAGCGAGCCTGCTCACGATAGCGGTGATTCAGTTGGGATCGAAATGACAGGCATAAAAAAACGCCGCCCCTCGCAAGAAGGGCGGCGTTTTTAGTCGGGCGTTGAAGCGTTAGGCTTGAACGACCGGGATGTTGGCGTTTGCAGCGGCTTCACGGAACTCGGCGATCTGGTCGAAGCTCAGGTAGCGATACACGTCCGCTGCCATGCTGTCGATCTTGCCAGCGTATTCCATGTACTCCTCGACGGTCGGCAGGCGACCCAGGATCGAAGCCACGGACGCCAGCTCGGCCGAAGCCAGGTAGACGTTCGCGCCGTCGCCCAGACGGTTCGGGAAGTTACGGGTCGATGTCGACACCACGGTGGAATTCGGCTCGACGCGTGCCTGGTTACCCATGCACAGCGAGCAGCCTGGCATTTCCATCCGTGCACCGGCCTTGCCGTAGATGCCGTAGTAGCCTTCTTCGGTGAGCTGGTGAGCGTCCATCTTGGTCGGCGGCGACAGCCACAGACGGGTTGGCAGCTGACCCTTGACCTGCTCCAGCAGTTTACCGGCAGCGCGGAAGTGACCGATGTTGGTCATGCACGAACCGATGAACACTTCGTCGATCTTCTCGCCAGCAACGCTGGACAGCAGACGGGCGTCGTCCGGATCGTTCGGCGCGCAGAGCACAGGCTCGCTGATGTCGGCCAGATCGATTTCGATGACTTCGGCGTATTCGGCGTCGGCATCGGCTTCCATCAGCTCAGGGTTGGCGATCCAGGCTTCCATCGCTTGGGCGCGACGTTCCAGGGTACGTGCGTCACCGTAGCCTTCGCCGATCATCCAGCGCAGCAGGGTGATGTTGGATTGCAGGTACTCGGTGATCGACTCTTTCGACAGCTTGATGGTGCAACCGGCAGCCGAACGTTCGGCCGAGGCGTCGGACAATTCGAAAGCCTGTTCCAGGGTCAAGCCTTCCAGGCCTTCGATTTCCAGGATGCGGCCGGAGAAGGCGTTTTTCTTGCCTTTCTTCTCGACGGTCAGAAGACCATTCTGGATGGCGAAGTAGGGAATGGCATGAACCAGGTCACGCAGGGTGATGCCAGGTTTCATCTTGCCTTTGAAGCGCACCAGGATCGATTCCGGCATGTCCAGCGGCATGACGCCGGTGGCAGCGGCGAACGCGACCAGGCCGGAACCGGCCGGGAACGAGATGCCCATCGGGAAACGGGTGTGCGAGTCACCACCGGTGCCGACGGTGTCTGGCAGCAGCATGCGGTTCAGCCACGAGTGGATGATGCCGTCGCCCGGACGCAGGGAAACACCGCCGCGGGTCATGATGAAGTCAGGCAGGGTGTGGTGGGTGGTCACGTCGATCGGCTTTGGATAAGCCGCGGTGTGGCAGAACGACTGCATTACCAGGTCGGCCGAGAAGCCCAGGCACGCCAGGTCTTTCAGTTCGTCACGGGTCATTGGACCGGTGGTGTCCTGGGAACCCACGGTGGTCATCTTCGGTTCGCAGTAGGTGCCAGGGCGTACGCCTTGGCCTTCTGCCAGACCGCAAGCCTTGCCGACCATTTTCTGCGCCAAGGTGAAACCCTTGGTGCTTTCGGCGGGTGCTTCAGGCTTCTTGAACAGGTCGAACGCTGGCAGACCCAATTCGGCACGCGCCTTCTCGGTCAGGCCACGGCCGATGATCAGCGGGATACGACCGCCAGCACGAACTTCGTCCAACAGGACCGGGGTCTTCATTTCGAAGGTGGTCAGGACTTCGTCGGTACCGTGCTTGCAGACTTTGCCAGCGTGCGGGTACAGGTCGATCACGTCGCCCATGTTCATGTTCGACACGTCGAATTCGATCGGCAGGGCGCCGGCGTCTTCCATGGTGTTGTAGAAGATCGGTGCGATCTTGCTGCCGAAGCAGAAGCCGCCAGCGCGCTTGTTCGGCACGTATGGAATGTCGTCGCCGAAGAACCACAGGACCGAGTTGGTCGCGGATTTACGCGAAGAACCGGTACCGACCACGTCACCGACGTAAGCGATCGGGAAGCCTTGGCCGCGCATTTCTTCGATCTGCTTCATCGGGCCGGTCTTGCCTTGTTCATCAGGCACGATGCCGTCACGGGCCATTTTCAGCATGGCCAGGGCGTGCAGCGGGATGTCCGGGCGGGACCAGGCATCGGGAGCAGGGGACAGGTCGTCGGTGTTGGTTTCGCCGGTGACCTTGAACACGCGCAGGCTGATCTTGTCGGCCAGGGTAGGGCGCTTCTTGAACCACTCGCCATCAGCCCAGGATTGCAGCACGGCCTTGGCGTGAACGTTGCCGTTCTTGGCTTTTTCAGCCACGTCGTGGAAAGCATCGAACATCAGCAGGGTGTGCTTGAGTTCTTCGGCAGCCACTGGCGCCAGCTCGGCGTCGTCCAGCAGGTTCACCAGGGTCACGATGTTGTAGCCGCCCTGCATGGTGCCGAGCAGTTCAACAGCGCGTTTCTTGTCGATCAGAGGGGATTTGGCTTCGCCTTTGGCGACGGCGGACAGGAAACCGGCCTTTACATAGGCGGCTTCGTCGACTCCTGGCGGAACGCGGTTGGTGATCAGGTCAACGAGGAAAGCTTCTTCGCCAGCCGGAGGATTCTTCAGCAGCTCGATCAGGCCTGCGGTTTGTTCGGCGTTAAGCGGCTGGGGAACGATACCCAGTGCTGCGCGCTCTTCGATATGTTTGCGGTAGGCTTCAAGCACAGTTATTACCCTCATCAGTGGTCCCAAATGGGTGTCCGGGACGCTCATCCAGAAACTCACGGTACCCATGCGCGTCGGGGGCTTTTTGAGCCACCATGCCAGGGTTTCCGGAGTTCCTCACAGAAGCTGCTTTCAAAGTTTTACGCCTGCAGAACGGGAGCTGATGAGGGTTGGCGTTGGGCTTTCCCCGCTGGAAAGACCCTCCGCCAACACCGCTCTGAAGGAACGACTGTGCTCGTGACGCTTTGAAAACAGCTTCTAACGGACATTGGCGCCTTAAAAGGCTGGCTGATTCTACGGCAAAAAAAAATTAAAGGTAAGTTCGGCTCCGAAGTTTGAGGGGTGATCAATCTTAGACAAAGGGCTAACATGCCGGCCTGTCCTGTTTTTGCGTGTGTTTTTCCTTATGCCCAACCAGCTCATCAAGACCCCTTGCGTCGGCCTTTGCTCCACTGTCTACGGTGACTTGGTGTGCCGTGGCTGCAAGCGGTTCCACCATGAAGTGATTCACTGGAACGGCTACAACGAAGAGGAAAAGCGCGCGGTGTGGATGCGGCTGGAACAATTGCTGGTGCAGGTGATGGTGGCCAAGTTGGAGGTTTTCGACCCCGTTGTGCTACGTCAGCAACTGGAAGCGCGCAAGATCCGCTTTGTACCGCACCAGTCGGAATACTGCTGGGCCTACCAGTTGATCGCCCGGGGCGCGCGGGTGATCAACAACCTGGAAGCCTACGGGATGGTGCTGTTGCCGGAGTTTCGCGACTGGGAACTGCCGGACCTGCGCGATGCCATTGATCGAGAGTTTTTCCTTCTGTCCGAAGCCCATTACCAGCGCTACATCGCGCCGGGGTTCCTGAAGGATGCGATCGGCGGCTGATGGCCGGCCATGTGTGCAAAGGAGCTTTTGTGCTGGGGAGCTTTTGTGGCGAGGGAGCTTGCTCCCGCTGGGTTGCGAAGCGACCCCGCCTTCAATTGGTGAATTGCCAGGCGCCTGCTGCGCAGTCGAGCGGGAGCAAGCTCCCTCGCCACAAGAAGCGAATACTGTTTATTCCTTGACCGCCAACTCCACCAGATGGTCCTCGACTTCCTGCGGCTTGAGTACCAGCACGTCGCTTTCCAGCGTATCGAGCACCGCTTCAGCGGTATTGCCGATCAGCACCCCCGACAATCCCGAGCGCGCCACAGTGCCGATCACGGTGACCGCCGCCTGGAGCTTGCGCGCCATGTATGGAATCAGGACGTCCGCCGGGCCTTCCTCGATGTGCAGGTGCTCGTCGTCAATGTCGAATTCCGCCTGGAACGCCCGGCATTGTTCACGATAGCGGGCCTCGATGGTTTCCTTGAGCTGGAACGTCGGGTCGGCGGACGAAAGCATCGGCGAGGGATGGGCGCTGATCACGTGCAGGTGCGCCTTGGCGAGGAGGGCGATGTCGTAGCCATGATCGATGATCGTAGTGTGCAGGTGGCGATGCTCGCCGTCGGCATTGCCGACATCGACAGCGGCCAGAATCACCCGGTCCTTCCAAGAACCGGTGGTTTTCACCAGCAGTACCGGCGTCGGGCAATGGCGTAGCAGTTTCCAGTCCGCCGGGGTCAACAGGGCTTTTTTCAGCGGGCTGTCGGGGAAGTGCTGCTTGATCACCAGGCCGCAGCCTTCGGCCTGCTGTACGTCGATGATGGTTTCGTAGAGGCTTTCGTTCCAGGCCTGCTCGGTGGTTACGCTGTAGCCGTCCGCCAGCAGCGCGGCCTTCAATACACTGAGCAGACCCGCATGGTCATGCTTTTTGTCGCACACCAGCAGGTGCAGGTGGGCCTGGGTCACTCCGGCGATCAGTTTGGCGCGCTTGAGCGCCAGGCTTTCCGAATGTTCGGGGTTGATGACCACCAGTATGCTGCGGATGGATTGCATGATCGGCGTCTCCAGCAAAGAAAAGGCGTAGCGTTGCTCAACTATAGTTGCTGTGGGTGAGCCGTCGACTTGATGCATATCAACGACCGTGGCTGGTGGTCCGGGGGCAGGCCGGTATAATCGGCGGCCTTCGCTCGACTACCTTTTTTCCGTGAGCCCCATGATCCTTCCCGAAATTCATGAATTCCTTGGCTGCCGTACGCCCGATGGCTGGGTCCAAGCCGCGCTGGCCGATCAGGAAACCCTGCTGATCGATCACAAGAACTGCGAGTTCAAGGCCGCCAGTACGGCCCTGAGCCTGATCGCCAAATACCATTCCCACGTCGACTTGATCAATTTGATGTCGCGCCTGGCCCGGGAAGAGCTGGTGCATCACGAACAGGTCATGCGCCTGATGAAAAAACGCAAGATCGGCTTGCGCCAGCTCTCCGCGGGGCGTTATGCCTCGGGGCTGCGCAAGGTGGTGCGTAGTCACGAGCCGGTCAAACTGGTAGACACGCTGGTAGTCGGCGCTTTCATCGAAGCCCGCAGCTGCGAGCGTTTCGAGGCATTGGTGCCGCATCTGGACGAAGAGTTGGGCAAGTTCTATTTCGGCCTGCTGAAAAGCGAGGCCCGGCATTTCCAGGGGTACCTGAAGCTGGCCTACCAGTACGGCGACGCGAAGGACATCGCCCAGGTAATCGACAGGGTGCGCGAGGCGGAGCGGGAGTTGATCGAATCGCCGGACGTGGAGTTTCGGTTCCACAGTGGTGTGCCAGCGCTCTAAATCTGCGTTGGCTGCACTGACGCCATCGCGAGCAGGCTCGCTCCCACAGGGGATTTGTGAACTTCCCAAGTCCGATGTGGGAGATTCTATGGTGCGGGGCTACCCCTTAAATGCCTTTCGGTAAGTATTCGCTCTGGTTCTTCAGCAGGGCGAATACCACTCGAGCAAGCTTGCGGGCCAGTGCAACTAATGCTTCGGTTGTGCTGAGTCCCCGGGCCCTCAGTGCCTCATAAAAACCCTTCCATGCCGCTGTGCGCCTCGCCGACATCGCGGCGTTATGCATCAATCGACGTGCCTCTGGGTCACCTCGCTTAGACAAGCAGCGGCGTCCCTTCTTTTTCCCTGAATCCGATATACGCAGGTCTAGGCCCAGAAAAGCGATGAAGGCATCGGCATTTCTGAAATCCCCACGCTGAAACGACGTGAGCAAACGGGCACCGCTCAATAGGCCGATACCTTCGACTTTCATGCAACGCTTGAGCTGAGCGCTCAAGCCAGCTGCTTCCAACTGCGTCTGGATTGTTTTCTCGAGCAAGATTTCCAGTCGTTGCATGGCCTTTATCTGGTGCTCAAACGCCGTTTTGAGCAACGGTTCGTTGGACCAACTTTGCTTGAGGCTGACACGCGCCTGAACCAAGGCTGCTCGGCGCCGGAAAAGGCTTATAAGCCGGCAATACAGGGGCGATGGCGGGGTCCATGGGTGCAACTGGTGGCCTTCGTTGTTCAAGTAACGAGCCAACAACCGAGCATCCAGCGCATCGGTTTTAGCGCGAACTTTCACACCTTTGCGGTAATGGCTGAGCTCGTAGCCGCCGATCATGTAGATCACACAACCTTGCGCATAAGCCAGGTCGGCGAATTCCTGGTGATAGATATTGGTGGCTTCGATGGCGACATCCACTGGCGCGGGCAACGCCTTGAGCCACTTCTTGATCGCAGCTTTGGTGTTGGGGATCGCTTCGAGTCGATCTGTTTCTGCGTGATAAATCACCAACTCATCCTTGGCGACATCAACACCCACGATCGGCTTTACGACAGAAACCGGCATTGCCATTGAAAATCCTCCGGGCTAAGGTTTGAACACTTGAAGGGTTCACCCAGAGGCGCAGGCTTGTTCCTATCGTCGGTCTAGGCCAGATGCATTCTTTATCGGCGCTTGGGTGAAAGGAGGAGGGGTGAAATCTCCCACGGTCTGTACTGCGGCTAACAGTCAGAATCGAGCTTTGTCCCTCCTCCTCCCTTCAAGTCCTACCATACAAGCGAGCTTGCTCGCGATGGGGCCTTATGCAGCATTGCATCTCTAAGTGACCAGCCCCAGGCGCTCGTGCCACTGGGCAATCGACTCCTCGGGGTAGACCTCGAACTGCTGGTCGCGCGGATGCGCCTCGACTTCCACCCAGGGTGCCTTGGAGCCGAGCATCAGGTGAGTGTGCTCCGGCGGTACCGGCAGCGGTGTGTCGATGGCCGAGGCAAAAGGGTGGATCAGCTCCGGCCATTCGGGGCTGAACAGCCACAATCCCGAGCCGCAAAGGGAACAGAAGTGCCGTTCGGCGCTGCTGCGGTGGGCACGTTTTTCATCTTCATCCTTGAGCCGCGCATGGTAGATCGAGATGTGCTTGCGCCCGCGCACCTTCAGGCTTTGGGCCTCGCCTCCCAGGTTGATCGCAAAGCCGCCTGCGCCCTGGGTCTTGCGGCAGATCGAGCAGTAGCAACGCTGGTAAGGGTAGGGATGGGCGCAAGCCAGGCTGAATGACACCGCGCCGCAGTGGCAGGATCCTTCGAGCTGCATGAGAACCTCCAATCAAGGTTGGAATGACTCTGGACAGCCTAGACGGTCAATGTTGTTCCGTTGAGTTGAGGGTGTCCCTGCGATCGCTTTCGCGAGCAAGCCCGCTCCCACAGGGGATTTATGTCGTTCGCCAATTTTCTGCCCGCTTGCGGTCAGTGTGGGAGCGGGCTTGCCCGCGAAGGCGTCAGTACAGGCAACATCACTTAGGCACTCGCCACAAGTACCACGCCGCCACCGTCCGATAAGGACTCCAGGCCAGGCCGATCTCGATCATCTGCTTGCGGCTGGGCTGCTGCTCCAACCCCTTGAGCCGCCGATAGCCTTCGCGCACGCCAAAGTCATCCGCCGGCAGGATGTCCGGCCGCTCCAGGCTATAGATCAGCAGCATTTCCACGGTCCAGCGCCCGACACCGCGCAAAGCGGTCAGACGCTCGATCAAGGCTTCATCGTCCATGACCAGCGCTGTGGCGTAATCGGGCACCAAGCCGTCCAGGGCTGCCTGGGCAATGCCGTGAAGGGTCGTGATCTTGCTGGCGGAAAAACCGCAACCGCGCATCTGCGCAATGTCTGTCGCCAGCAGCTGTTCGGGCCGGGGAAACGTCAGTGCCGGGTACAGGGCCAGCAGCCGGCCAAGAATCGCATCGCCGGCCCTGGCATGTAGTTGCTGATAAGCGATGGCCCGCACCAACGCCTCATAAGGTTCCCGGGACGGCTTGGGTTGCAACAGGCAAGGACCGATCGTCTCGACATGGCGTTGCCAATCGTCATCCAGGCTTGCCAGGAACGTGCTCGCTTCGTGGTAGGGCGCAGGCATCGGGTGGTCACTTCGCGGGCCGATCAAAATGCCAGCGGCAGGGAAACCTGCACCGCGGCTTTTTCCAGCCGCAACAGGAAAGCCTTGCGCGGCTGCCCGCCACCATAACCCGTCAATGAGCCATCCGCACCAATCACTCGATGGCAAGGAATGATGATGGCCAGGCGGTTCTGTCCGTTGGCCAGGCCCACGGCGCGGCTGGCGCCAGGGCTGCCAAGCGCGGTGGCGATGCTGCCGTAGCTGCGGGTTTCGCCGTAGGGGATCTTTTGCAGTTCAGCCCAGACCCGGACGGCGAAGGCGCTGCCGGGCATGTGCAGCGGAACGCTGAAGGCTGTGAGTTTGCCGGCGAAATAGTCGGCCAGTTCGCTTTCGATCCGCTGTAGATGGGCGTTATGCCCCGGCGCGACCGTGTAGCCGTAGCGCTGCTGCAGTTCCTCCAGTTCTTTCGTTAATGCCGGGCGGTCGAGAAACTCCAGCAACACCAGGCCGCGTCGTTCGGCCATCGCCAGCATCGGTCCCAAAGGCGTGGTCAGGCGCGTGAACAGCAAGGGTTCGCTGAGGGCGGCGCGCCCTGGCGTGATGTGGAAAGACTTCACGAAGGCATCCCGAAAGCCGCTCAACGACTCATAACCCGAATCGAACGCCGCGTCGTCGATGGTGCTGCCGTCCTTGATACCGCCGAGGGCAATTCCCAGGCGGCGGGTGCGCAGGTACGCATGGAATGTCATGCCGAAGTGCTGCTTGAACCATCGGCGCAGTTTCAGCGGTTCGATGCCTTGCTCCAGCAGCAGGGCGTCGGTCCAACGCAGGTCGGGTTCGGCGTCCACGGCCCTGAGCAGTGCCTGGATCCAGTCCGGGGCGATGGCGGCGGCATCCAGCGGCTTGCAGCGCAAGCAGGCCCGGTAGCCGGCGGACAACGCGTCATCGGCATGGGCGAAGAATTCCACGTTCTCCGGTTTCGGCTTGCGCGCCGTGCAACTGGGGCGACAGAAGATGCCTGTGGTCTTGACCGCAGTGAAGAACACCCCCTCGTAGGCGGTGTCTCGTTCGAGCATGGCGCGGACCATCTCGGCATGGGGTGGGAGCAGCGAGTCTTGTAGGTTCATGGCGTTGAGCATAGAACCGTGCCCGCAATGACTCCACCGGAAAATCGACAGCGAATTACAGGCATTTTGTCGGACGATTCCGAACAAAAATTGAACCTTCGAGTCTTAAAGGTTCAATCGCTGTTTTTGTCTTTCGGAGACATCATGTCCAAATCCAAGAAATCCCTGATTGCCGTTGCCGTTTGCACCCTGATGCTCGGCGCCTCGGCCTTGCTGCCTGCCGATCTGTCCCCCATCGGTGCGAGCTATGCCGCAGGCGGCGGAAATGGTGGTGGTGGCGGTGGCGGTAACGGCGGAGGCAATGGTGGCGGAAACGGAGGCGGCAATAGTGGCGGCCACGGTGGCGGTGTGGGCGGCGGCCAGGGCAATGGCAAATCCGCCGATTCCAGCGGCCTGGGCAAGGGCTTGGCCAGCGACCACGCCGGCACCCGTACCCGCGATCATGGCCTGAGCGGCAAGCACACCGGCACCACCCGCACCGACCGGACCAGCAAGGCCTCGCTGACTTCGAGCATCGCCAAGGACCGGGACACCCGCGGCTTGACCAAGGCTTCGGCCATTTCCACCGCCACGCCAGGTACCCACAACACCAAGGGCCTGACCAACGCGACCAGCTCCTCGATCAAGAACGACCGCTGATCATCATAAAAAACCGCGGCGCCATGGACAGGCGTCGCGGTTTTTTTTCGTCTTCCTGTCACCCATTACCTGAGCGTTCAGTACTTCCAGAACACCGGCGTGAACAATACCAGCACGGTCAGGATCTCCAAGCGGCCCAGGAGCATGCCAATGGTCAGTAGCCATTTCGCCGCATCCGGCAATGTCGAGAAATTGCCGGCCGGCCCGATGATTGTTCCCAATCCTGGCCCAACGTTGCACACGGCGGTGGCCGCGCCGGTCAAGGCGGTTGTCCAGTCCAGGCCGATCAAAGCCAGCCCCAGGGCGATACCGCCGATGGTGATGGTGAAGAAGAACGAAAACGTCAGTAGGGAGCGGACGATTTCTTCATCGATGGGATGATTGTTGTACTTTTTCCGGATCACCGCCCGGGGATGGATCAGTTGTTTCAAACTGCCCATCAGCAGCGCGCCGGCCACCTGGAAGCGAAAGATTTTCAGCCCGCCTGCCGTCGATCCCGAACACCCGCCGACAAACGTCAGGTAAAAAAACAGCAGCAAGGCGAAGCTGCCCCACAGGGTGTAGTCACCCAGCGCAACGCCGGTGGTCGTGACCACTGAAGTCACGTTGACAGCCACGATACGGAACGCATCCCACCATGTGTAATCGCTGTTCAGGCTCAGCCAGGTCCCGACCAGTAGCCAGGTAATGACCAGGAAGCCGATAAAACCCCTGACTTGTTGGTCTTTGAACAGCGCGCGCCGGTTGCCGCGCAAGGTGGCGACATACAAGGTGAATGGCAGCGAACCGGCCATCATGACAACGACCGAAACCCAATGAATCGCTGGCTGGGGCCAGTGTCCCAGGGAGGCGTCCGAGGTGGAAAAGCCTCCGGTGGAAATCAGCGACATTGCATGATTGATCGCTTCGAAGGGCGTCATGCCGGCCAGCCACAAAGCGAGGGTCGCGAGGGCCGTCAGCCCGGTGTAGATCCAAAGAATGTAGTTAGCCGCGACATGGGAACGTGGGGTGACCTTTTCCGACCAGTCCGACGATTCGGTCTGGAACAGCCGCATGCCGCCGACCCGCAGCAGTGGCAAGATCGCCACGGCCATGCCGATGAAGCCGATACCGCCGAGCCAATGCAACATCGAGCGCCACACCAACAGGCCGGGGGAGGCTGTGTCGAGGCCGGTCAGGACAGTCGAACCGGTGGTGGTAATACCCGACATCGTCTCGAAAAAAGCGTCGGTGTAGCTGATGTGCTGGATAAGCACCATCGGCAGGGCGGCGAAGGTGCAGACTACGAGCCAGCTGCCAGTGGTCAGTACATACATGTCCCTCGGGCGTAGTTGCGCATGTTCCGGACGACCACGGGCGATCAGCGCGACGCCGCAAACAAAGGTAATCAGGCTCGACCATAAAAATGCCGACAGGTCATCGTTTCGCTCATACAAGAACAGCGTCAGGATCGGGATCGCCATGCTGGCGGCCAGGGTAATGAGAAAAATGCCCAGAATGAAACCGATGAGCCGTAATACCGCAAAAGACATAGTGCGCGCCTGATTGAATGAGCCCCCGGATAGAATTCGTCGGGCGAGTGCCGTGGAAAGTTTACCTAAAAGACGCTGGGACAGTTCTGTTTCAAGCGGTGGAGGGTGGCGCCGCTCATTGGGCAGTTTTGTTCAATACCCGCGATGGTGAGCCATTCATCCTGATCGCTACCTCAACGGACATTAAAAAGGTATTGCGATGAGTCTGATTCTTTCCATGGCGGCGTTTGCCCTGGTCGCTTCCATCACGCCGGGGCCGGTCAACATCGTGGCCCTCAGCTCCGGGGCTCGGTATGGGTTTCGTGCCACGTTGCACCACGTGGCCGGCGCGACCCTGGGGTTTGTCCTGCTGCTGGTACTCATGGGGCTTGGGTTGCATGAAGTGTTGCAGCGCTGGCCGGGCCTCACGCGGGTGGTGCAGTTGGGGGGCGTGGGGTTCCTGTTGTTCATGGCCTGGAAACTGGCAATGGACAACGGGCATCTCGGCACCAAGGACGAGGATCGAGCGCCCTCGATGTTCTACGGCGCGCTGATGCAATGGCTGAACCCCAAGGCCTGGCTGGCCTGCGTGGCGGGGATGGGTGCATTCGTGGCCGATGGCGAGGCGCGGCTGATGTGGCAGTTTGCGGCGGTTTACCTGGTGATCTGCTACGTTTCGGTGGGTTGCTGGGCCTACGCTGGCAGCTTTTTGCGCACCTGGCTGGGCAATCCGGCGACCATGCGCCTGTTCAACCGGGCGATGGCGGTGCTGTTGGTGGCCAGCGCGGTTTATCTGTTGTTGCCTTGAGCCAGAAGTGCTTGTAACCCGGGCTTTGGGGAAAGGATGCTGTTGTGGCGAGGGAGCTTGCTCCCGCTGGGCGACGAAGTAGCCCCAGATTCTGACGACTGCTACGCAGTCGAGCGGGCGCAAGCTCCCTCGCCACAGGGGGTGTGCAGTGGGGCGGTATCAACCACGATACTGGCCCGGCGTAGCCGCCAGGTGCTGCTTGAAGGCCCGTTGGAAATGCGCCTGGTCGGCAAACCCGCTGTCCAGCGCCACATCGGCGATCAGCTTGCCTTCGCGCAATTGACGGCGGGCGAACTGGATCCGGCGGTTGACCAGGAACGCATGAGGCGTCATGCCGTAATGGCGCTTGAAGGCGCGGCTCAGGTAAGACGGCGAGAGTTGGGCGGCGCTGCAAATGTCTTCGAGCTTCAATGCCTCAGTGCAATGGTCATGAATGAACTGCGCTGCCCGCATCAGGCCCGGATGGCTGCCGCGATCCGGCCGGCCGGCGGGGTTGAGGCGTTGTTGCAGGTCAATGAAGAACGCCTCGGCAGCGGCATGCTTGCCAGCGCTGCCTATCCGCTCATCCAGCAGTTGCGCATACAGCCCCTGCAAGGCGGCAAACAGGTCGGCGTCGCGGCTGTGGGTAGTGGCAAAGCCCTGGAAATCCAAGCTCTCATCAAAACCTGTACGACGCTGCAAGTCCCTCAGCCAGACGGTATCCACGTACAGCATCACGTACGACCACGGCTGATCGTCGATCGGATTGCACGCGTGGACATCGCCAGGGTTCATCAGCACCACCGTACCGCTCTCTACCTGAAAGTTCGATTGCTCGTGAAGGTAGGTGCTGCGTCCAGCGGTGATCGCCCCAATGGAAAAATGGTCGTGGGAGTGTCGCGAATAACAGACCTTGCGGCCATCGGCGATGGCCCGGGCCTCGATGAAGGGCAGGGCCGCGTCGCGCCAGAAGCGTGGGGCGTCGTCGTGGTTGGCAGGCTTCATCAGTCCGTGTCCTGTGGGGTTGGATGTGCCTGAGTGTACTGCAACGCGGCTATGACATTCGCTTCGGCGTCGGCCAGATTGAATACGACTTGCTGCGGCATCCGTCGATCGACAGCCTGTTGCTCGAAGCGGATGCGGCCATGTATGCGCAGAAGCAGGCGCTTCGCAGATAACTCAAGCCAACCGCCGATCCAATGTGGGAGCGAGCCTGCTCGCGATGACGGCGGCACATCCGGCATCACTGCAAACGGACCCACCGCATTCGCGAGCAGGCTCGCTCCCACAGGGGATTTGTGGTGGGCATAAAAAAGCCGCTTGGCCTTTTCAGGGCAAGCGGCGTTTTTGCTGCAGCGTGAAGATTACTCTTCGAGGCTACCCATGGCGGTGGTGTTGAAGCCGCCGTCCACGTACATGATTTCACCGCTGATGCCGGAGGCCAGGTCCGAGCACAGGAAGGCGCCGGCGTTGCCGACTTCTTCGATGGTGACGTTGCGACGCAGCGGGGTTTGCGCTTCGTTGGCGGCCAGCATTTTGCGGAAGTTCTTGATGCCGGAAGCCGCGAGGGTGCGGATCGGGCCGGCCGATACGCAGTTGACGCGGGTGCCGTCCGGGCCCAGGGAGCCGGCCAGGTAACGCACGCCAGCTTCCAGGGAAGCCTTGGCCATGCCCATCACGTTGTAGTTCGGCATGGTGCGCTCGGCGCCCAGGTACGATAGGGTCAGCAGGCTGCCGTTGCGGCCTTTCATCATTTCGCGACCGGCCTTGGCCAGGGCCACGAAGCTGTAGGCGCTGATGTCGTGGGCAATGCGGAAGCCTTCACGGGTGGTGGCTTCGGTGAAGTCGCCGTCCAGTTGGTCGCCCGGGGCGAAGCCCACGGAGTGCACGATGCAGTCCAGGCCGTCCCACTTCTTGCTCAGGGCTTCGAAGACCTTGGCGATTTCTTCATCGCTGGCCACGTCGCACGGGAAGCACAGCTCAGGGTTCGAACCCCAGCCTTGTGCGAACTCTTCGACACGACCCTTGAGTTTGTCGTTCTGATAAGTGAAGGCAAGCTCAGCGCCCTCGCGATGCATGGCGGCAGCGATGCCGGATGCGATGGACAGCTTGCTGGCGACACCGACGATCAGTACGCGCTTACCGGCGAGAAAACCCATGTGTTGCTCCTCTTTCAGGTTATTCGGCAGCTGTTGGGGCCAGGAAGGCGGCCTCCAGCAACTGCTGTGTATAGGGGTGTTGCGGCGCGGCGAATATGCTGCGGGCATCACCTTGTTCGACCACTTGGCCATGCTTGACCACCATCAACTGGTGGCTCAGCGCTTTGACGACAGCCAGGTCATGGCTGATAAACAGGTACGTCAGGTTGTACTTGGTTTGCAGCGACCGCAACAGCTCCACCACTTGGCGTTGCACGGTACGGTCCAGGGCCGACGTTGGTTCGTCCAGCAGAATCAACGCCGGCTTGAGCACCAGGGCCCGGGCAATGGCGATACGCTGCCGCTGCCCTCCGGAAAATTCATGGGGGTAGCGGTTCCGGGTTTCCGGATCCAGGCCTACCTCCTTCAATGCCGCGATTATCGCTTGTTCCTGTTCGGCGTCGGTGCCGATCTTGTGGATCCGCAAGCCTTCGCCGACGATCTGGCCGACGCACATCCGCGGACTCAGGCTGCCGAACGGGTCCTGAAACACCACTTGCATCTCCCGGCGCAGCGGCCTGACTTGTTGCTGTGTCAGGCTGTCCAACTGCTTGCCTTCGAAGCGGATCCCGCCCTGGCTGCCGATCAATCGCAGGATCGCCAACCCCAGGGTGGACTTGCCGGAACCGCTTTCGCCAACGATGCCCAGGGTCTGGCCCTGGGGCAGGCTGAAGCGGATGCCGTCCACGGCCTTGATGTAATCTACCGTGCGCTTGAACAGGCCTTTCTTGATCGGGAACCAGACTTTCAGGTCCTCGACCTGCAACAGTGGCGGGCCGACAACGTTCGTCGCCGGCTTACCGCTGGGCTCGGCGCCAAGCAGTTCCCGAGTGTACGGATGCTGGGGGGCGCGGAACAACTCTTCGCACGATGCCTGTTCGACGATGCAACCACGCTGCATGACACATACGCGATGCGCAATTCTTCGCACCAGGTTCAAATCGTGGCTGATCAGCAGCAGCGACATGCCCAATCGCGCCTGCAATTGCTTGAGTAATTCGAGGATCTTCAGCTGGACGGTGACGTCCAGCGCCGTGGTCGGTTCGTCGGCGATCAGCAGTTCCGGCTCGTTGGCAAGGGCCATGGCGATCATCACCCGCTGGCGCTGGCCACCGGACAGTTCGTGGGGCAGGGCCTTGAGGCGCTTGTGGGGCTCGGGGATGCCAACCAGCTCCAGCAACTCAAGGGTCCGGCGCGTCGCGACCTTGCCGGTGAGGCCCTTGTGGATGCCGAGCACTTCATTGATCTGTTTTTCAATGGAGTGAAGCGGATTCAGAGAGGTCATCGGCTCCTGGAAAATCATCGCGATCCGATTGCCGCGGATATGGCGGATGGTTTTTTCCTTCAGCCCCAGCAAATCCTGCCCGGCGTACTGGATGGTCCCGGTGGGGTGATGAGCCAGGGGGTAGGGCAGCAACCGCAGGATCGAGTGGGCGGTGACCGATTTGCCCGAACCACTTTCACCTACAAGGGCCAGGGTTTCGCCGCGCTTGATGTCGAAACTGACGCCTTCGATCACCCGCTGGCGCCGTTCGCCGACAATGAACTCCACCGCCAGGTCGCGTACTTCGATCAGATTGTCCTGGTTCATTTCACTTCCTCGGATCGAAGGCATCGCGAGCGGACTCGCCGATGAACACCAGCAGGCTCAGCATCAGGGCCAGCACGGCGAACGCACTCATGCCCAGCCAGGGCGCTTGGAGGTTGGATTTGCCTTGGGCCACCAGCTCGCCCAGGGATGGCGAGCCGGCAGGCAAGCCGAAGCCAAGGAAATCCAGGGCGGTGAGGGTGCCGATGGCGCCAGTGAGGATGAACGGCATGAAGGTCATGGTCGAAACCATGGCATTCGGCAGGATGTGGCGGAACATGATCGCGCCATTCTGCATGCCCAGTGCTCGCGCGGCGCGCACATATTCCAGGTTGCGTCCGCGCAGGAACTCGGCGCGGACCACGTCCACCAGGCTCATCCACGAGAACAGCAACATGATGCCCAGCAGCCACCAGAAGTTGGGTTGTACGAAGCTGGCCAGGATGATCAGCAGGTACAGCACCGGCAGCCCGGACCAGATTTCCAGGAAACGCTGCCCGGCCAAGTCTACCCAACCACCATAGAACCCCTGCAAGGCGCCGGCGATCACCCCGACGATCGAGCTGAGCACTGTCAGCGTCAGGGCGAACAGCACCGAGATGCGGAAACCATAAATCACCCGCGCCAGGACATCACGGCCCTGGTCGTCAGTGCCCAGCCAATTCATGGCGGAGGGCGGTGCCGGGGCCGGGACTTTCAGGTCGTAGTTGATGCTCTGGTAGCTGAAGGGGATTGGCGCCCACAGCACCCAGGCGTCCTTGGCGGCCAGCAGTTCGCGGATGTACGGGCTCTTGTAGTTGGCTTCCAGCGGGAATTCGCCGCCGAACGTGGTTTCCGGGTAGCGCTTGAGGGCCGGGAAATACCAGCCATCGTCGTAATGCACCACCAGTGGCTTGTCGTTGGCGATCAACTCGGCGCCCAGGCTCAGCCCGAACAGGATCAGAAACAGCCACAGCGACCACCAGCCGCGCTTGTTGGCCTTGAACAGTTCGAAGCGCCGGCGATTGAGAGGAGACAGGTTCATCTCAATGCTCCCGGCTTTCAAAGTCGATGCGTGGATCGACGAAGGTGTAGGTCAGGTCGCCGATCAGTTTCACCACCAACCCCAACAGGGTGAAGATGAACAGGGTGCCAAACACCACCGGGTAGTCGCGGTTGATGGCTGCTTCGAAACTCATCAGCCCGAGGCCGTCAAGGGAAAAGATCACTTCCACCAACAGAGAACCGGTGAAAAAGATCCCGATGAACGCCGAAGGGAAGCCGGCGATCACCAGCAACATCGCGTTGCGAAATACGTGGCCGTAGAGCACCCGATGGCGGGTCAGGCCCTTGGCCTTGGCTGTGACCACGTATTGCTTGTTGATTTCGTCGAGGAAGCTGTTCTTGGTCAGCAGGGTCATGGTGGCGAAGTTGCCGATCACCAAGGCCGTCACGGGCAAGGCCAGGTGCCAGAAGTAATCGAGAATCTTGCCCCCCAGGGTCAGTTCTTCGAAGTTGTTCGAGGTCAGCCCACGCAGCGGGAACCAGTCGAAATAGCTGCCGCCGGCAAAAACCACGATCAGCAGGATCGCGAACAGGAACGACGGGATGGCGTAGCCGACAATGATCGCCGAGCTGGTCCACACGTCGAAATGGCTGCCGTGCCGCGTGGCCTTGGCGATGCCCAGCGGGATCGACACCAGGTACATGATCAACGTGCTCCACAGCCCGAGGGAGATGGACACCGGCATCTTTTCCTTGATCAGGTCGATGACCTTGGCGTCGCGGAAAAAACTGTCGCCGAAGTCCAGGCGGGCGTAGTTCTTGATCATGATCCACAGGCGTTCGGGCGCCGACTTGTCGAAGCCGTACATGCGCTCGATTTCCTTGACCAGCGCCGGGTCCAGGCCTTGGGCACCGCGATAGGAGGAACCGGCCACCGACACCTCGGCACCACCACCGGCAATGCGGCTGGTGGCGCCTTCGAAACCTTCGAGCTTGGCGATCATCTGTTCCACAGGCCCGCCGGGCGCGGCCTGGATGATGACGAAGTTGATCAACAGGATGCCGAACAGGGTCGGGATGATCAGTAGCAGCCGCCTAAAGATATAAGCCAGCATCGGGTTACTCCACGCTCTCAGGTGTGGCGTTGATCTGTTGTTCCATCACTTGTTTTTCTACTTCCGCAGCGGGCTTGGTGTCCGGCTTGACCCACCAGGTGGTGGTGCCAATGTCATAGGTGGGCGTGATCTTCGGATGGCCGATGTGGTTCCAGTAGGCTACGCGCCAGGTCTTGATGTGCCAGTTGGGAATCACGTAGTAACCCCATTGCAGCACCCTGTCCAGCGCGCGGGCATGGGCCACCAGACTCTTGCGTGAGTCGGCATTGATCAATTGCTCCACCAACTGGTCTACGGCCGGGTCTTTCAAGCCCATGGTATTGCGGCTGCCAGGCTTGTCGGCGGCGGCCGACATCCAGAACTCGCGCTGTTCGTTGCCCGGCGAACTGGATTGCGGAAAGCTGCCCACCACCAGGTCGAAATCCCGCGAGCGCACGCGATTGATGTACTGGGACACATCCACGCGGCGGATCACCAGGTCAATGCCCAGGTCGCTGAGGTTGCGCTTGAATGGCAGTAAGACCCGCTCGAACTCGGTCTGGGCCAACAGGAATTCCAGTACAACTGGCTTGCCTTGGGCATCGACCATTTTGTCGTCGACGATGCGCCAACCGGCTTCTTGCAGCAATTGATACGCCTTGCGCTGCTGGTCGCGGATCATGCCGCTGCCATCACACACCGAAGGTTGGAAAGCGTCGGTGAAGACCTGCTCGGGAATCTTGCCGCGCAGGGGCTCGAGAATTTTCAGCTCGTCCTCGCCGGGCAGGCCAGTGGCAGCCATTTCCGAATTCTCGAAATAGCTGCGGGTGCGCGCGTAGGCACCGTTGAACAGTTGTTTGTTGGTCCACTCGAAATCCAGCAGCAGGCTCAAGGCCTGGCGCACCCGTACGTCCTGGAAGACTGGGCGGCGCAGGTTATAGACGAAGCCCTGCATGCCGGTGGGGTTGCCGTTGGGGATCTGTTCCTTGATCAATCGGCCTTCGGTCACCGCCGGGATGTTGTAGGCGTTGGCCCAGTTCTTGGCGGTCATTTCCAGCCAGAAGTCGAACTGCCCGGCCTTCAGCGCTTCGACCGCCACCGTGTTGTCGCGGTAATAGTCGGTGGTCAATACATCGAAATTGTAGAAGCCGCGGTTGACCGGCAGGTCTTTGCCCCAGTAATCCTTCACGCGTTCATAGCGGATCGAACGCCCGGCTTTCACCTCAGCGACCTTGTAGGGACCGCTGCCGAGTGGGATCTCCAGGTTGCCTTTGTTGAAGTCGCGATTGGCCCACCAATGTTTTGGCAATACCGGCAGTTGGCCGAGGATCAGCGGCAATTCGCGATTGTTGGTGTGCTTGAACTTGAACAGTACCTTGAGCGGGTCTTCAGCGATGACTTCGGCGACGTCGTTGTAATAACCGCGAAACATCGGAGCGCCGTCCCTGGTCAGGGTTTGGAAGCTGAAGACCACGTCCTCGGCCCGCATGGGGTGGCCGTCGTTGAAGCGGGCTTCGGGGCGCAAGTAGAAACGTACCCAGGCATTGTCCGGGGCTTTTTCGATTTTTTCCGCAACCAGCCCGTATTCGGTAAAGGGTTCGTCGAGGCCTTGCCTGGCCAGGGTGTCGTAGATCAGACCGATGTCATCGGCCGGTACACCTTTGCTGATGAACGGGTTGAGGCTGTCGAAGCCACCGAAACCGCCCTGGCGGAAGACGCCGCCCTTGGGGGCGTCGGGGTTTACGTAGTCGAAATGCTTGAAGTCGGCCGGGTACTTGGGTGGCTCGCTGTACAAGGTCAAGGCGTGCTGCGGCGCAGCGCAGGCCAGCCCGGCGAATAGCAGGCTGCTGGCGTGCAGGAGCAGGGCGCGAAAAGGCTTCATTGATCTTTCTCCGAAGATTTCAGCCACCATGCGCTCAAACCCAAGGTGTAGGGCGGCGTGGTGACAAAGGCAAACCGGTTGCGGTACGCCAGGCGATGATAATTGAGATACCAGTTGGGAATGCAGTAATGCTGCCAGAGCAGTACGCGGTCCAGGGCTTTGCCGGCGGCAACCTGTTCATCGCGGGTCTGGGCGGCCAGGAGTTTCTCCAGCAGATGATCGACCACCGGGTTGGCGATGCCCGAGTAGTTCTTGCTGCCCTTGACCCCGACCTGGCTGGAGTGGAAGTACTGCCACTGCTCAAGACCGGGGCTGAGGGTCTGGTTCAAGGTCAGCAGGATCATGTCGAAGTCGAACTGGTCCAGGCGTTGCTTGTATTGGGCGCGATCCACGGTGCGCAGCCGGGCCTGGACGCCAATGCTGGCGAGGTTTTCGACATAAGGCTGAAGGATGCGCTCAAGGTTGGGGTTCACCAACAGGATTTCGAAACTCAGCGGCTGGCTGTCGGCGTTCACCAATCGCTGGCCGTTGAGGGTCCATCCGGCTTCTTTCAATAATGCCAAGGCTTTGCGCAGGGTTTCCCGAGGAATGCCGCGACCGTCGGTCTTGGGCAGGCTGAAAGGTTCGGTGAGCAGTTTGGGCGGCAGTTGTTCCCGGTAAGGTTTGAGCAGCAACCATTCGTGGCCCACCGGCAGGCCGGTGGCGGAGAATTCACTGTTGGGGTAGTAACTGAGGGTGCGCTTGTAGGCACCGCTGAACAGCGTGCGGTTGGTCCACTCGAAATCGAACATCATCCCCAAGGCCTCACGCACCTTGACCTCGGCGAAGGTGCCGCGCCGGGTATTCATGAACAGGCCCTGGGTCTGGGTCGGGATCTGGTGGGGGATTTGCGCCTTGATTACGTCGCCGCGTGTGACCGCCGGGAATTCATAGCCGTTGGCCCAGTTCTTGGCCTGGTGTTCGATGTAGATGTCGAACTCACCGGCCTTGAAGGCTTCGAAGGCCACGTCACTGTCGCGATAGAATTCCACGTCCATGCGGTCGAAGTTGTATTTGCCACGATTGACCGGCAGGTCTTTGCCCCAGTAATCCTGGACGCGTTCGAAGACCAGTTGGCGCCCTGGCTGCACTTTAGTGATGCGGTAAGGCCCGCTTCCCAGGGGCGGTTCGAAGGTGGTGGCCTTGAAGTCGCGGTCTTTCCAGTAGTGCTGGGGCAACACCGGCAACTCGCCCAGGCGCAGGATCAGTAGCGGATTGCCCGCGCGCTTGAAGACAAAGCGGATTTTCAGCGGGTTGAGGATATCGACCCGCAGCACTTCCTGCAGGTTGGTGCGGTATTGCGGGTGACCATCCTTGAGCAGGGTTCTATAGGAGAACGCCACGTCATAGGCAGTAATCGGCACGCCGTCATGAAACCGCGCCTCGGGGCGCAGGTTGAACACCACCCAGCTGCGATCTTCGCTGTATTCCACCGATTGGGCGATCAGGCCGTAGCTGGACGTCGGCTCATCGCCGGACGGTGCGTACTGCCCAGTGCCGACCATCAGCGGCTCGTTCAGCTCGTTGATGCCGTATTGCAGGAAATTCGCTGTGGAAATCGGGCTGCTGCCCTTGAAGGTGTACGGGTTGAGCGTATCGAAGGTGCCAAACGCCATGACCCGCAAGATGCCGCCCTTGGGCGCTTGCGGATTGACCCAGTCGAAGTGGGTGAATCTGGCCGGATACTTGAGCGTGCCGAACTGCGCGTAGCCATGGCTTTCGCTGATGGCTGCGCTGGCGGGAGAGCTCAAGGCCAGGCTGATCAGGAAGAGGAAGAGGGGACGTATCAAGTCTGAGATTCGATCCAGGCGGCTTGGGCATTATGGCCCGTACAGTAACAGCTTGTATCGGCAGGAAAAAGGCGGGGCTTAGGAGGAGGGCTGGCGGTTTAGCGGATACCTGTCAGGCAGAGCGCTTTTGTGGCGAGGGAGCTTGCTCCCGCTGGGTTGCGAAGCGACCCCGATTTGGCCCCTCGGTGTGACAGACGGATTGAGTGGCTGCTTTTGGGGCTGCTTCGCAGCCCAGCGGGAGCAAGCTCCCTCGCCACATGAACTCCTCAGTGAGGCGAGTAGACCGTCAGCATCTGCCCAGGCTTGAGCGCGTTGCCCATGCGCGGGTTCCAGCGCTTGAGGTGCTGCATCTCGACGTTGAAGCGCTTGGCTACAACGTACAACGAGTCACCCTGTTTGACCTTGTACTGGGTCTGCTTCTTCTGGTCCTTGCTGTTGGCGGCTACCACGGTGCTGATGCGCTTGCCGGTGGCCTTGCTGGCCTTGGCGTCCTGCATGACCAGGGTCTGGCCGACCTTGAGCTTGTTGCCGCTGAGTTTGTTCCAGCGTTGCAGGTCTTTGGTCTGGACATTGTTGGCCTTGGCGATCTGTGCCAGGTTTTCGCCGCGCTTGACGCGGTAGGTGCGCCGGGCGCCTTCCACTTCGCTGTCATCGGCGGTTTCGAAGACCGGCTGGAGCGAGCGCGGGCTGATCAATTCTTCCGGACGCATCGTCGACAGGCTGGCGGTGAGCAGTTGGGCCTTGGACGTAGGCACCAGCAAGTGCTGGGGGCCGTCGATGGTGGTGCGCTGCTTGAAGGCCGGATTGAGTTGGAACAGCTCGTCTTCGTCGATATTGGCCACCGCCGCGACCTTGGACAGGTCCATGCGCTGGTTGATCTCGACGACCTGGAAATAGGGTTCGTTGGCGATCGGGTTGAGGTTCACGCCATAGGCGTCGGGCGCGAGCACCACCTGGGACAGCGCCAGCAACTTCGGCACATAGGCCTGGGTCTCGCTGGGCAGCGGCAGGTTCCAGTAATCGGTGGGCAGGCCAAGCTTCTCGTTGCGCTCGATGGCGCGGCTGACCGTGCCCTCACCGGCGTTGTAGGCCGCCAGCGCCAGCAACCAGTCGCCGTTGAACATGTCATGCAGGCGCGTCAGGTAGTCCATGGCGGCCGTGGTGGAGGCGGTGATGTCGCGTCGCCCGTCATAGAAGCGGGTCTGGCGCAGGTTGAAGTAACGCCCCGTGGACGGGATGAATTGCCACAGCCCCACCGCGTTGGCCCGGGAATAGGCCATGGGGTTGTAGGCGCTCTCGATCACCGGCAACAGCGCCAGTTCCAGCGGCATGTTGCGTTCTTCAAGGCGTTCGACGATGTAATGGATGTACAGGCTGCCGCGCTCACCGGCGTTTTCCAGGAAGGAGGGGTTGCTGGCGAACCACAGGCGCTGTTGCTCGATACGCGGGTTGACGCCGGCCGTTTCCTGCAGTTGGAAGCCCTGGCGCATGCGTTCCCAGATGTCCTGGGGCACTTGGGGGCTGGGTTTCTCGGTGAGCCATACCGGCTTCTGTTTGGCGCGAGCGGCGATATTCGGGGTGTGCGCCGCGTCGGTCTGCGGCAGCTGGCTCGTGCTCTGGCAGCCCGCCAAAGTGGCGGACACAGCCACCGCGATGGCTTGAGCCAAGCGGGTCAATGTGTCTGACTGGACGGACCTGCGTATAGATGACGACATTGGCTGGAAGTAAGTTCCGGGCAAAAATGTCGGCCGATTCTAGAAAGCGCACCCCAACAGGTCAACCTTTCAGAATTTTTGATCAATCGATAGCTGCCTTAGAACTTATCTTTCCAAGCTCTCAAGGCCGCAAAAACCTCACTCGGCGTCTGGTTTCGCTGGCCGTTCCGTTCGTCTGCTTTTTGTTTAACGGATGTTTCAGCGGTACGCAGAAACGGGTTGGTCATTTTTTCCAGGGCCAGGGTCGACGGCAGGGTCATGACGCCTTCGTTGCGTTGGCGGCTGACTTTTTCCAGGCGGGCGGCGATGTCCGGGTTGTTCGGCTCCACCGCGGCAGCGAATTTCAGATTGCTGAGGGTATATTCATGGGTGCAGTAGACCAGCGTATCTTCAGGCAGGGCGGCAAGGCGGCTGAGGGAATGGTGCATTTGCTCCGGCGTGCCTTCGAAGAGCCGGCCGCAACCGGCGGCGAACAGGGTGTCGCCACAGAAGAGCAGGCCCCCGTGGTAGTAGGCGATGTGCCCTAACGTATGGCCGGGCACGGTGTAGACATCGAAATCCCAGCCCAGCACGCTGATCCTGTCGTTGTCATTGAGGGCCATGTCCCGCGCCGGGATGTTTTCGCTGGCCGGACCATAGACGGTGGCGCCTGTCGCGTCTTTCAACACCTGGACGCCGCCAACGTGATCATGATGATGGTGGGTGATCAATATATCGCTGAGGACCCAGCCGGGATGGGCATCGAGCCAGGCTTGCACCGGCACGGCATCGCCCGGGTCGACTACGGCGCAGCGTTGGGTAGAGTGGTCCTGTAACAACCAGATGTAGTTATCGGTGAACGCGGGCAGGGCAGTGATCTGTATCATCGCGGAATTCGCCAAGCGGAAAACAAAGGCGCATCTTAGAACTTCCTGGCGCGTTGGAGAATGCAATGACCGATGAAGCGTTCGCTCAGGCTGATCCTGACTGGCTGGCGTTGATCAGCGCCGCTCGTGAATGGCTGTCCGGCCCTGTCGGGCAATTTTTGCTGGACGAAGAACGACGCATGCTCGAAGACGAGCTGGGCCGGTTCTTCGGCGGCTACCTGGTTCACTACGGGCCTTCGGCGCAGACGCCACCGTCGGCGCCACAGGTCCAGCGTAACGTGCGCCTGGGGGCGCCCTTGCCCGGTGTGGAAATTGTCTGTGAGGAGCAGGCCTGGCCGCTGAGCGAGCATGCCGCCGACGTGGTGGTCATGCAGCATGGACTGGATTTCTGCCTGTCCCCCCACGGTCTGCTGCGCGAAGCCGCCAGCAGCGTGCGCCCTGGCGGGCACCTGTTGATCATTGGCATCAATCCCTGGAGCAGTTGGGGGCTGCGGCGTGTGTTTGCCCACGATGCCTTGCGCCAGGCCCGCTGCATCTCGGCCTCGCGGGTGGGCGACTGGCTCAACCTGCTGGGCTTCGCGCTGGAGAAACGCCGCTTCGGGTGCTATCGTCCGCCGCTTGCGTCGCCCAAATGGCAGGCCCGCCTGGCCGGCTGGGAGCGCAAGGCCGGTGACTGGCAACTTTCCGGGGGCGGTTTTTACCTGCTGGTCGCGCGCAAGATCGCGGTCGGACTGCGTCCGGTGCGCCAGGCACGACGTGAGCCGATGGGCAAGTTGATTCCCTTGCCGATGGCCAAGGTCAATCGTCGCCACATCGAGCCGTAACCCCTTTTTGATGGTCTTGCCGGTATCCGGCGGCGGGCAATGTCCGCCGCGATCGGCGGGCCTTTGCATTTATTCTGGATAGATTGGCATGAGCGATAGCGTAGAACTCTTCACAGATGGCGCCTGCAAGGGCAACCCCGGTCCGGGCGGCTGGGGGGCACTGCTGGTGTGCAAGGGCGTGGAGAAGGAACTCTGGGGCGGTGAAGCCAATACCACCAACAATCGCATGGAGCTGATGGGCGCGATTCGCGGATTGGAAGAACTCAAGCGGTCTTGCGATGTGCTGCTGGTAACGGACTCGCAGTACGTGATGAAAGGCATCAACGAGTGGATGGCGAACTGGAAAAAGCGCGGCTGGAAGACCGCCGCGAAGGAACCGGTGAAGAATGCCGACCTCTGGAAACTGCTGGATGAACAGGTCAACCGCCACAACGTCACCTGGAAATGGGTACGTGGCCACATCGGCCACCACGGCAACGAACGGGCCGACCAATTGGCCAACCGTGGGGTGGATGAGGTGCGGGGGTATAAGCAGGCCTGAGCGTGCTAACATCCGCGCTTTTGCAAGCATGCCCGTTGAGAGCTGAACACTGATGGCCAACAGATCTGTTGTACTCGATACCGAAACCACCGGCATGCCGGTGACCGATGGTCACCGGATTATCGAAATCGGTTGTGTCGAACTGATCGGCCGGCGCCTGACCGGTCGCCATTTTCACGTCTACCTGCAACCGGACCGGGAAAGTGACGAGGGCGCTATCGGCGTCCACGGCATCACCAACGAATTCTTGGTGGGCAAGCCGCGTTTCGCGGAAGTGGCCGATGAGTTCTTCGAATTCATCCAGGGCGCGCAGTTGATCATCCACAACGCTGCGTTCGACGTGGGTTTCATCAACAACGAATTCGCCCTGATGGGCCAGCACGACCGGGCCGACATCACCCAGCATTGCACCATCCTCGACACCTTGATGATGGCCCGGGAGCGGCACCCGGGGCAGCGCAACAGCCTCGATGCCTTGTGCAAGCGCTACGGCGTCGACAACTCCGGTCGCGAGCTGCACGGCGCCTTGCTCGACTCCGAGATCCTGGCCGACGTCTACCTGACCATGACCGGCGGCCAGACCAGCCTGTCCCTGGCCGGCAATGCCTCGGACGGCAACGGTACCGGCGAAGGTTCGGGCAACCAGGCCACGGAAATCCGTCGCTTGCCGGCTGACCGCAAGCCCTCGCGGATCATTCACGCCAGCGAAAGCGATCTGGCCGAGCATGCCGCACGTCTGGAAGCCATCGCCAAGTCCGCTGGCGCTCCGGCACTGTGGACGCAGTTGGCCGAGGCACAGGCCTCCGCGAACGGATGAGACCCCTGTGGGAGCCAATGCGCTCATTCAAGGAAGCGAAGAGTCTTGTGGCGAGGGAGCTTGCTCCCGCTGGACTGCGAAGCAGCCCCATTTTGTGAGCGCTTCGCACTCAAGCGGGAGCAAGCTCCCTCGCCACGATGATTCCGGTAAACCCTGAACGAACGGCTGCATCCATGTTCATTTCTCGCCACAATCGCCACGACCTTCTACCCTGAGGTAACGGCAGGCTACGGAACCCGCTTGATGTGTGAAAATTTGAAAGGCAAGGACACTGGATGGCAACGCGCCGTGGGTTGCCTCAAGGAATGAGGACTTTTCCCGCTATGCAGCCGGTTATGAATCCCAAGCACCCCGGGTTGTCGGTGCGTGTCGTCGATGACGGCTTCGCCGCCTACATCTGGGGCAGTGATTTCAGTTTCGAGGTCAGCCACTACGGTACGGCGCAGATGGGCCGCCCGGTGAGCCAATGGGCCGTGACGCCGATTGTTCCCTATCGCAAGTGCTATGGCATCGATCCCGAAGAGTTCGCCAGTTTTCGCGACGCCCCGGACAGCGAAATCTTCATGGCCTTTCTGGATGATCAGCCAGTGGGTCATATCGTGGTCAGTACCAACTGGAACGGTTTCGCCCATATCGACGAACTGGCGGTGCATGCCCCGGCGCGACGCCATGGGGTGGCCAAGGCGTTGCTCGATGTTGCGCAGTTCTGGAGCCGCAAGAAAAAACTCCCAGGGATCATGCTGGAAACCCAGAACAACAATCTGGGCGCGTGCCGTCTCTATGAGCGTTGCGGCTATGTGCTGGGCGGCATCGATCACCTGCGCTATCGCGCCATTGACCGCCACACCGCTGAGGTGGCCCTGTTCTGGTACCGGTTGTTCGACGATCCGCTGGGCATGTCGATCAATGGCCCAACAACGCCTCGGCTTGTTCCGTAATCCGCTCCAGCAGCGACTGGAGGGCGGGCGAGGGCGTCGTGCCATCCAGGCTCAGGGCATAAAGATTGATCGGTATGGCGGGCGACACCGGGCAGACATCCAGGCCGCCATTCCTGGCGCCTGAGGCGGTAAACGGGTCGACAATGGCCAGGCCTTCGCCGGCTTCGACCATGGCCCGCATCATTTGATGAGTCTGGACGCGAATCTGGATCAGCGGCGCTGGGCGTAGCGCTGCCAGTTTGTGCTCGAAGGCTGGGCTTAGCGGATCGTGGCCATCGAGCCCGACCAGCGACTGGCCTGCCAAATCTTGAATCGAAATGTATTTCTGCCGTGGTTGCAGCCAACCGTGGGGGGCCAGCAATTGCAGCTTGCCCTGGCCGATCATCTGGCAGCGGATGTCGGGATGCTCGGGGTCGTGCAGGCTCAGGCCCAGGTCGCTTTCCCGCAGCAGCAGGCTCTGGACGATCTCGCGGGTCGGCTGGCTGAGCAAGGTGCACGGCGCGTCCGGATGGCGTCGGCGCAACGCCGCGATGCTTTGCGGCAGCAACTGCTGGGCCAGCGGCGGGGTACAGATGATGCGCAGGGGCGGCGCCTGATAATGTTTCAGGCTGCTAGCCAATCGTTGCACCGGTTCGAGGGTGTCGTAAACCCGCGTAATGCCGTCACGCAGCTCAAGGGTTTCCCGGGTAGCCTGCAAGCGCCCGCGCACGCTGGCAAACAGCATGAAGCCCAGTTGTGCCTCGGCATCGCGCAAGATCGCCTCGACCTCCGCCACCGGCAATTGCAGCCATTCGGCGGCCGTGCCGAGGTGGCCGGTTTGCAGCAGCGCCTGGATCACTTCGATGTGGCGTAAACGCATGCAAGAGGTCCGTGTTCGGCGGGTGAGCCATTGAGTGGCCGAATCCTAACCCAACTCCGGGCATGACTTCTGCTTCATGGCAAATTATGAAGCTATTTGCGTTTCCGGTTCGCGTGTCAACTCGACGCCTGACTGCACCAGCACGAAGCGGTCTTCGTCGAGTTTCGTGACTCGATCACCGATGGCCAGCTTGTACGTGATGACAGGCTCCTTGCCGTTACCGTCCAGCGACGGGGTCGATTCCTGGAACTCATGCACCGAATAGACGCGACCTTCGGCGTCCCGCGCATGAAATTGTCCGACAAGTACTGCTGCCATTGCTTAGAACCTCTGGAAATAGATCACTCGATTTGCGGTTCTGTAGACCCTGCCCAAGCGCGGTAAGTTTTCCCACAAGAAAAAAATAGTCCAGCCGGCAAGTTTTCGTTGCTCCACTGGTCCAAATTGTCCTCCGATCATCTATAACTAGGGCTCCTTCGAACCGACAGTCGAGAATGCCTCTCATGAGTAATGTCTACACAGTGGCCGTTTTGGTGGGAAGCCTGCGCAAGGCATCGATCAACCGCAAGATTGCGCTGGCACTGGCTGAGCTGGCTCCTGCCAATCTGAAACTGAACATTGTTGAAATCGGCGAGCTGCCACTTTACAACGAAGACATCGACGTGACGCCGCCGCCGGCAGCCTACGCCACGTTCCGCCAGCAGGTCGGCGCCGCCGATGCCTTGTTGTTCGTCACCCCCGAGTACAACCGCTCGGTACCGGCACCGTTGAAAAATGCCATCGACGTCGGCTCGCGTCCCTACGGCCAGAGTTGCCTGAGCGGCAAGCCGGGCGCGGTGATCAGTGCTTCGCCAGGTGCCATCGGTGGTTTCGGTGCCAATCATCATTTGCGCCAATCCCTGGTGTTCCTCGATGTGCCCTGCATGCAGCAGCCGGAAGCTTACCTGAGCGGCGCCGGGACGGCCTTCGACGAGGCGGGCAACCTGTCGGAATCGCTCAAACCCTTCCTGCAGAAATTCATCGACGCCTATGGCAAATGGGTCGAGCAGCATAAAAAGGCCTGATCGGGTCTCGAACCCTCAGCAGCCCCCTGTGGCGAGGGAGCTTGCTCCCGCTGGGCTGCGCAGCAGACCCAAAAACAGGGACGCCAGGCGCTGGAGCGCCAGCCCGACCCAGCGAGAGCGAGCTTCCTCGCCACAAACGTATCCGAATGTTGGATCCCGGCTTTACTGAATAATCCAAGCTCCCTATATTCGCCCCTCGCACTCACGATCCACCTTCGCCATGCCCGATTCCCTCCGTCGCCTTGAAGTCTTCCAGGCCCCGACGGCGGCATTGCTGCTGGTTTTATCCTTTCATTTACCTGCTCAAGGCTGTTGCGCATGCTCATCGCGTCGTTGATTTTCCTGCTGACCATCACCCTGGTGATCTGGCAACCCAAGGGGCTTGGCGTTGGCTGGAGCGCGACGCTGGGTGCGGTGCTGGCGTTGTTGAGTGGGGCGGTGCAGGTCAGTGATATCCCGCTGGTGTGGCAGATCATCTGGAACGCCACCGGCACGTTTGTCGCGCTGATCATCATCAGCCTGCTCCTGGACGAGGCGGGGTTCTTCGCCTGGGCGGCCCTGCATGTGGCCCGGTGGGGGCGGGGCAGTGGGCGCAAGCTGTTTGCGTTCATGGTGTTGCTGGGCGCACTGGTGTCGGCGCTGTTCGCCAATGACGGGGCGGCGTTGATCCTGACACCCATTGTGATTTCGATGCTGCTGGCGTTGCGTTTTTCGCCGGCGGCAACCCTGGCGTTCGTAATGGGCGCCGGTTTTATTGCCGACACGGCGAGCGTGCCGCTGGTGGTGTCGAACCTGGTGAACATTGTTTCGGCGGACTTCTTTGGCATCGGCTTCAACCGCTACGCGGCGGTCATGGTGCCGGTCAATCTGGTCAGCGTGGCGGCCAGCCTGGCGATACTGCTGTGGTTCTTTCGCCGAGACATCCCGCGGGACTACGACCCGCAGCAGTTGGACGATCCGGCGTCTGCCATTCACGACAAGGCCACCTTCTATGCCGGTTGGGCGGTGCTGGTGATCCTGCTGCTGGGCTGTTTTGCCCTGGAGCCGCTGGGAATCCCGATCAGCGCCATCTCGGCGGTATGTGCCATGTTGCTGCTGGCCATCGCCGCCAGAGGCCACAAGATATCCACCCGCAAAGCGATGAAAGAGGCGCCGTGGCAGATCGTGATTTTCTCCCTTGGCATGTACCTGGTGGTGTACGGCTTGCGCAACGCCGGGCTGACCGGATACCTGGCCCACTGGCTTGATGGCTTCGCCGAATATGGTGTGTGGGGCGCGGCCATGGGCACCGGTATTCTGACGGCACTGCTTTCGTCGATCATGAACAACCTGCCGACGGTGCTGATCGGCGCCTTGTCCATCGATGCCAGCCAGGCCACCGGCGCGGTGAAGGAAGCGATGATCTATGCCAACGTCATCGGCAGCGACCTGGGCCCGAAGATTACTCCGATCGGCAGCCTGGCGACCCTGCTGTGGCTGCATGTGCTGGAGCGCAAAAATATCCGGATAGGCTGGGGGTATTACTTCAAGGTCGGGGTCGTGTTGACGGTGCCGGTGTTGCTGGTGACGCTGGCGGCGCTGGCGGTGCGGTTGTCACTCTAGACCGAGGAGGCTTCATCGCGAGCAGGCTCGCTCCCACAGTGACCGCAGCGTCTGCAATTTCAATGGTGAACAGAGACACCATGTGGGAGCGAGCCTGCTCGCGATGAGGGCCTGGTAGACACCCTCAAATTCAGCCGTTGCCCGGCACATCCGGCCAAAGATCGGCCACCAGGAACAGCCGCTCGGCCTCTTCCCACTCGCCCTCTGCACTTTCGGTCAGGCGCACCATCAGTTGCGCTGGCGCCATGGAGTCGAGGGCCATTCGCCAGGCGTCCAGTTGCTCGGTGCTCCAGGTCTGGTCCGCTGGATAATGGGCTGGGGCCAGCCAGGCGGCGCGGGGCAGGGGTTGCCAGCGGCCTGGCGGACGTTGGGCGACGAAGGCTGGCCAATCGCGCTGATGCAGCCAGCTTCCCCGTAGATGCCTGGGGTGCGCACCGGCCGGTGGTTCGGCCTTGCCCGGCCAGGGATACAACAAATAACCGCCGAGCCAGAGTTCGGAACGAAACACCTCGATACCGGACGGCTCAACACCCAGTGCCGCCAAGGCCTTGCGGCTTTCCGGACGTGCCGAGATCGGCAGTTGGTGCTCGCGCAAATGCGCCAGTTTGCGGTCGAGTCGGTCATGGCAGCCCGGGCCGAGCCATTGCGCGGTGTCCTGGCCATTGCCGTGCTGGGGGCCGAGGTACAACTTGATCGCCAATTCCAGATGATGGACGCCGTCGCCATCGCGCAGCAGCAGGTCCAATTCGCCCAGCGTATGGCCGGCGTGCCGGATCGGCAGGTTCGCGGCAATCAGCTCGATGCCCGGGGCGTGTTGCACGGCAAATTGCCACAGCCTTTCGTAATACAGGCCCAGGCGCCGTGTTCGCCCTTGGGACAGGCAATGCAGCAGTGGATAGCTGTCACGGTCCAGTTGCCGCAACCAGTATTCCAGTCGATGAGGATCTTGCACCCAGCCACTGCCGGCCAGGGGGTGGCGCTGGGGCCAGGGTGGGTCGATGAGCATCGGCGGGGCAAGTATCGCCCACGCCAGATCGCGCACTTCGGGATGGCGCAGGCGGCGGGGCAAGTCCAGCAATTCAGGAAACAGGATCATTTTGCGAGCATAGCCGCTGTGGTGAAGGCTTAAAGAATTTTGTCTATGGAGCGCTTTCGCCCATAATCGTGTTTTTCGCCCGCAGCAGACCCTCGCAGGAGCCTCATGGAGCAATTTCGCAATATCGGCATCATCGGTCGCCTGGGCAGTTCGCAGGTGTTGGACACCGTTCGCCGACTCAAACGTTTCCTCCTGGAGCGGCACCTGCATGTGATTCTCGAGGACACCATTGCCGAAGTGCTGCCAGGGCACGGCCTGCAAACGTCCTCGCGCAAAATGCTCGGCGAAGTCTGTGACATGGTGATCGTGGTTGGCGGCGATGGCAGCCTGTTGGGGGCCGCCCGGGCCCTGGCGCGGCACAATATCCCGGTGCTGGGGATCAACCGGGGCAGCCTGGGGTTCCTGACCGATATTCGTCCCGACGAGCTGGAGATCAAGGTCGCCGAGGTGCTGGACGGCCATTACCTGGTGGAAAACCGCTTCCTGCTGCAAGCCGAGGTTCGCCGCCACGCCGAGGCTATTGGCCAGGGCGATGCCCTCAATGACGTGGTGCTGCACCCCGGCAAATCCACGCGCATGATCGAATTCGAGCTGTACATCGATGGCCAGTTCGTCTGCAGCCAGAAGGCCGACGGCCTGATCGTCGCCACGCCCACCGGATCCACGGCCTATGCGCTGTCTGCCGGAGGCCCGATCATGCACCCCAAGCTCGACGCTATTGTGATTGTGCCGATGTACCCCCATACCTTGTCTGGGCGACCCATTGTGGTCGATGGCAACAGTGAGCTGAAAATCGTCGTGTCCAAGGATATGCAGATCTACCCGCAAGTGTCCTGTGACGGTCAGAACCATTTCACCTGCGCGCCGGGTGACACCATCACCGTCAGCAAGAAAGCGCAGAAGCTGCGCCTGATCCACCCGCTGGATCACAATTACTATGAAGTCTGCCGGACCAAGCTCGGTTGGGGCAGCCGGTTGGGGGGTGGAGGCGACTGATGCTCGATCCCGCGCGCAGTTACGACCTGATCGGCGACGTGCACGGATGCGCCCTGACCCTTGAACGCCTGCTGGACCGACTCGGTTACCAGAAGCAGGGCGGGGTCTGGCGGCATCCGTCGCGCATGGCCGTGTTCCTGGGCGACATCATCGACCGGGGTCCGCGGATCCGCGAGGCGCTGCACATCGTCCACGACATGGTCGTGGCTGGCCAGGCGCTATGCATCATGGGCAACCACGAGTTCAATGCCCTCGGCTGGAGCACACCGGCCTTGCCCGGCAGTGGCCAGCGCTACGTGCGCGAACATACGCCGCGCCATGCTCGCCTGCTCAACGAAACACTGACCCAGTTCGAGCAGCACCCCGGCGACTGGCATGACTTCCTCAAGTGGTTCTATGAATTGCCGCTGTTTATTGATGCCGGCCATTTCCGGGTGGTGCACGCCTGTTGGGATGCCGGCCTGATCGAACCGCTACGCGGGCTGTTCCCGGACGGCTGCATCGACGAGCACTTCCTCCAGGCCTCCACCCAGGTGGGCAGTTTCGCCTGCACTGTATTCGATCGTCTGCTGCGCGGCACCGATATGCGCTTGCCCCACGGTTTGACCCTCACCGGTGGCGACGGCCTGACCCGTTCGTTTTTCCGCACCAAGTTCTGGGAAGACAACCCGCAAACCTACGGTGACATCGTGTTCCAGCCCGACGCCTTGCCCGAGCCCGTGGCGCGCACGCCGCTGTCGCCGGATGAAAAGAACAACCTGTTGCGTTATGGCGTCCACGAACCGTTGCTGTTCGTCGGGCATTACTGGCGCAGCGGCAAACCCGCGCCGATCCGCCCGAACCTGGCCTGCCTGGACTACAGCGCGGTGCTATATGGCAAGTTGGTCGCTTATCGCCTGGACCGGGAAACCCGCCTGGACCCGCATAAATTCGTCTGGGTCGATGTCGAGCGCCCGGAGGCGATGCAATGAGTGCCGTCGCCGTCTTGCGCTTGCCCTTGGCTGCGGATCTGAGCGGGTTCGTCAAACTGTTGCAGCGCATGCAAGTGCCCCATCGAGTCAGTGAGGAGGCGGGCGAGCAGGTCTTGTGGGTGCCAGATGACATCAGCGAAGACGTGCGCTCCTTGTACGCACGTTTCCCGGACGGCGATCCCGAGCAGCAACTGGAACTGCCGGATACCGGTAGCACCGCGCGCCGGCCGGGCTTTGTCGAGCAACTGACGCGCAGCCCGGTCACGGCCCTGATATTGCTGCTGAGCCTGATCGTCGGTGCGGTGACCCTGCTGGGGGAGAACCTGCAAACTTTGCGCTGGCTGACGTTCCTCGAGTTTCGCGTCGTCGGCGACTATATCCAGTTCACGCCCCTGGCCGACAGCCTGGCGGCGGGGCAGTGGTGGCGCCTGTTCACGCCGATGCTGATCCACTTCGGTTTCCTGCACATCGCCATGAATGGCATGTGGTATTGGGAGCTGGGGCGGCGGATCGAAGCGCGCCAGGGCGGCATCAACCTGCTGGGGCTGACACTGCTGTTCAGCCTGGCGTCCAATTTCGTCCAGTATTTTGTCAGCGGCGCGACGCTGTTCGGCGGTTTGTCCGGCGTGTTGTATGGCCTGCTGGGGCATTGCTGGATTTATCAACTGCTGGCGCCGAACCCGGCTTATTACCTGCCCCGTGGCGTGTTGGTGATGATGCTGGTATGGCTGGCGCTGTGCCTGTCGGGGCTGGTCTCGCTGATCGGTTTCGGTGAAATCGCCAACGGTGCCCACGTTGGCGGGTTACTCGTCGGCTGCCTGACCGGACTGTTGGGTGGGCTGTTCGCTCGCCGTAAAATGGCCCTCTGACTGACGCTAGTGTCTTTTGAAAAATGCGCGACTGCGCGGAGATCTCATGTCCTCGTTCAACGAAATGATCCAGAACATCACCCCCGACATCTACCAAAGCCTGAAGCTGGCGGTGGAAATCGGCAAATGGTCCGATGGCAACAAGCTCACCGCCGAGCAGCGCGAGCTGTCGCTGCAGGCCATGATCGCCTGGGAGATCCAGAACCTGCCCGAAGAAGAACGCACCGGCTACATGGGCCCGCAGGAATGCCAGTCGAAGTCCACCGAAGTGCCTAACATCCTGTTCAAGTCGGACGCCATCCATTGATCGAGATTGGCCGCGGTGCAATCAGCAAGATGTCGGCGCGCCTTGACGGGCCGACCGTTCAATACGCCTTTCGCCTGGGCGATATCGAGGTGCCGGTCAACCCGTTGATCGGCAGCACGGTACGCCTGGAGTTTCTCGGTGCGATCCACTGCACCCATTGCGGACGCCGGACCAAGACCAGTTTCAGCCAGGGCTATTGCTACCCCTGCATGACCAAGCTGGCCCAATGCGACCTGTGCATCATGAGCCCGGAACGTTGCCATTTCGACGCGGGCACCTGCCGCGACCCGGCCTGGGGCGAGCAGTTCTGCATGACCGATCATGTGGTGTACCTGGCCAACTCCTCGGGCGTGAAAGTCGGCATCACTCGTGCCACGCAATTGCCGACCCGCTGGCTGGACCAGGGCGCCAGCCAGGCGCTGCCGATCCTGCGGGTCGCCACCCGCCAGCAGTCGGGGTTCGTCGAGGACCTGTTCCGCAGCCAGGTGGCGGACAAGACCAACTGGCGCGCCTTGCTCAAGGGCGATGCCGTGGCGGTAGACCTGCCACAAATTCGCGATTCGCTGTTTGAAAGCTGCGCCCAGGGATTGCAGGGCTTGCAGGAACGATTCGGCCTGCAAGCGATCCAGACCATAGCGGACGTCGAACCCATCGAGATCCGTTATCCGGTGGAGCAGTATCCGGCCAAGATCGTCAGCTTCAACCTGGACAAGAACCCGATCGCCGAAGGCACGCTACTGGGAATCAAGGGCCAGTACCTGATTTTCGACACCGGCGTGATCAACATTCGTAAATACACGGCTTACCAGCTCGCCGTGCATCAGTAGAAGGATTCGACCCATGCGCACCGAACAACCGAAGATGATTTACCTGAAGGACTATCAGGCGCCCGAGTACCTGATCGACGAGACGCACCTGACCTTCGAGTTGTTCGAGGACCACAGCCTGGTCCATGCGCAACTGGTGATGCGCCGCAACCCTGAGCGCGGCGCTGGGCTGCCGCCGCTGGTGCTCGACGGCCAGCACCTGGAGCTGATTTCGCTCAAGCTCGACGACGCCGACCTGGGGCAGGGCGATTACCAGTTGGATGACAGCCACCTGACCTTGCACCCCAAGGCCCAGGCCTTCACGGTCGACACAACCGTCAGGATCCACCCGGAAACCAACACCGCCTTGGAAGGCCTGTACAAATCCGGCAGCATGTTCTGCACCCAGTGCGAAGCCGAAGGCTTCCGCAAGATCACCTATTACCTCGACCGCCCGGACGTGATGAGCAAGTTCACCACCACGGTGGTGGCCGAGCAGCACAGCTATCCGGTGCTGCTGTCCAACGGCAACCCGATTGCCAGTGGCCCTGGCGAAGACGGCCGGCACTGGGCAACCTGGGAAGACCCGTTCAAGAAGCCCGCCTACCTGTTTGCCCTGGTGGCCGGGGACCTGTGGTGCGTCGAAGATACCTTCACCACCATGAGCGAGCGCACCGTAGCGCTGCGCATCTATGTCGAGCCGGAAAACATCGACAAATGCCAGCACGCCATGACCAGCCTGAAGAAGTCGATGCGCTGGGACGAAGAGGTGTATGGCCGCGAATACGACCTGGACATTTTCATGATTGTCGCGGTCAACGATTTCAACATGGGGGCCATGGAGAACAAGGGCCTCAATATCTTCAACTCCAGCGCTGTGCTGGCCCGCGCCGAAACCGCCACCGACGCCGCGCACCAGCGGGTCGAGGCGATCGTTGCCCACGAATATTTCCACAACTGGTCGGGCAACCGCGTGACCTGCCGCGACTGGTTCCAGCTGTCGCTCAAGGAAGGCTTCACGGTGTTCCGCGACGCCGGTTTCTCCGCCGACATGAACTCCGCCACCGTCAAGCGCATCCAGGACGTGGCTTACCTGCGCACCCACCAGTTCGCCGAAGACGCCGGCCCCATGGCCCACCCGGTACGTCCGGACAGCTTTATCGAGATCTCCAACTTCTACACCCTGACCGTGTACGAAAAGGGCTCGGAAGTCGTCGGCATGATCCACACGCTGCTGGGGCCTGAGGGTTTCCGCAAGGGCAGTGACCTGTACTTCGAGCGCCACGATGGCCAGGCGGTGACCTGCGATGACTTCATCAAGGCCATGGAAGACGCCAACGGCGTCGACCTGAGCCAATTCAAGCGCTGGTACAGCCAAGCCGGTACGCCACGGCTGGCAGTGAGCGAGTCCTACGACGCCGCAGCCAAAACCTACAGCCTGACCTTCAGCCAGAGTTGCCCGCCGACCCCGGACAAACAGGAAAAACTGCCGTTCGTTATTCCCGTGGAACTGGGCCTGCTGGACAGTCATGGCACCGAGCTTGCGTTGCGACTGGCCGGTGAAGCCGCGGCAAGCGGTACGACCCGGGTGATTTCGGTCACCGAAGCCGAGCAGACCTTCACCTTCGTCGACATTGCCGAACAGCCGCTGCCATCGCTGCTGCGTGGTTTCTCGGCGCCGGTGAAGCTGAGCTTCCCGTACAACCGCGACCAATTGATGTTCCTGATGCAGCATGACAGCGACGGTTTCAATCGCTGGGATGCCGGCCAGCAGTTGTCGGTGCAGGTGTTGCAGGAGCTGATCGGCCAGCATCAGAAGGGCGCTAGCCTGTCGCTGGACCCACGCCTGGTCAGTGCGCTGCGCAGCGTGCTATCGGACGAATCCCTGGATCAGGCCATGGTTGCGGAAATGCTTTCGCTGCCAAGTGAAGCCTACCTGACGGAAATCAGCGAAGTGGCTGACGTCGAGGCGATCCATGCCGCCCGCGAATTCGCCCGCCGGCAATTGGCCGAAAACCTCTTCGAAGCGCTGTGGCTGCGCTACGAAGCCAACCGCGACTTGTCGAAACGCACACCGTATGTGGCCGAAGCCGAGCATTTCGCCCGTCGCGCGTTGCAGAACATCGCCCTGTCGTACTTGATGCTCACCGGCAAGCCTGAGGTGTTGAGTGCAACCCTGGAGCAGTTCGATAGCGCCGACAACATGACCGAACGCCTGACGGCGCTGGCGGTGCTGGTCAACTCGCCATTCGAAGCCGAGAAGGCCAAGGCCCTGGAAGTGTTCGCGGAAAACTTCAAGGGCAACCCGCTGGTCATGGACCAGTGGTTCAGTGTCCAGGCCGGCAGCCCGCTGCCTGGCGGCCTGGCGCGGGTCAGGGCCTTGATGGAGCACCCGGCATTTAACATCAAGAACCCGAACAAGGTGCGGGCACTGGTCGGCGCCTTCGCCGGGCAGAACCTGATCAACTTCCACGCCGCCGACGGCTCGGGCTATCGCTTCCTGGCGGACCTGGTGATCCAGCTCAACGGCTTCAACCCGCAGATCGCTTCGCGGCAGTTGGCGCCGCTGACCCGCTGGCGCAAATACGACAGCGCCCGCCAGGCACTGATGAAGGCCGAGTTGGAACGCATCCTGGCGTCCGGCGGGCTTTCTGCCGATGTGTTTGAAGTGGTGAGCAAGAGCTTGGCGTGACCTTGAAGCCGCGGTCTGCCTGGCGGACCGCGGTGCACCCTATCGCGAGCAAGCTCGCTCCCACAGTAAATCTTCGGTGAACACATATTTTGTGTTCAAGCGCACAGGGTCTATACAAAAAAAGATCAATTTTGAGAGGTAAAAGGCAGGGCACTAGTATTCTGCAGCTTTATCTGCGGGGGCTCATGAGAGTACCGGCCTAAATGCTTCTTTTAGAGAAGTTAAGTTCTATTCCAGAGCCAAGAATGGCCAGTGACCATAGGTTGTCACTCACCGTATAGTTTCTAGCAAGTAGAATGTTCAAGCTGAGAGCCTCGACCAAGGCTTCTTCATTTTCTGCTGCTGGATCCTCTGTTTCTTTAATGAATTCAGTGCTTAAGCATCTAAGGTCATCATGGAAAGTAATACTGGCAGAATATTTATTACTGTGTCCAATGCTTCCCATTACTTTGTAATTTATAAAGGTGGCACCCATATATTTATTGATAAAATTGAATGATGGCAGATTCATGTCCCATGAGTATCCTGTTCCTTCCAGCAGCTTGCTTATGGTTGGGGTCTGCATGACGTAGCTATTGTAGGGTTCTACATCAAAGCCTTTTCCTTCAACATTTTTAGTGGTTGTCATGACACTCGCTCCTCTTGCGATTGTTAATGCAATTCTGCGCAAGTTCTATAAGTCACTGTTCGGTGTGATGAGTGTCGATTAGAAAAGGGCAGAGGGCTACTGTCAGAAATAACAGGGTTTTATATTGATTTTAAATAGGCGATATAGGTTGTCATGACAAAGTAATCCCCTGGCCAGCCCTCGCCATCACCCCACCGAATACCCCGCCATTCACCCCCTGCGCCAATCCCCCTGGTTAACAAAAGATAACGTGGCGTCGATTGTCAGACCTTTCGAAAGCCCGATAGGATAGGTCAGCTTCCGAAGTGGCTCTAGATTGCAGGTTTCAGGGCTATGCTCCAGGACTGCAAGGTGGAGGAGCCTGCTTACGGCGCCCACCTAACAATAATAATGGGGGAAAGGTCTATGAATGAGCCTGTCATGGCTGTGGGGCGCTGCCGCCCGCCGATGCTGCGCAAAGTCGCGTTGCTGGCTGCGGTGCTCTCGCTGCTGGGCTCTGCCGTGTTGTCGGCACCGGTGATGGCCGTTGCGGCCTCGACCACCGATGTCATCTATTCCGTTGAATCGGCCAAGGCCAGCAAAACCCTGATGCTCGACGTGGTCCACGCCGGCCAGCGCCTGGTGGCGGTGGGGGATCGTGGGCACATCGTTTATTCGGATGACCAGGGCAGCTCCTGGACCCAGGCCAAGGTGCCGACCCGCCAATTGCTTACCGCAGTATTTTTTGTCGATGACAAACACGGTTGGGCCGTGGGCCACGACGCGCAGATCCTCGCCAGCGACGACGGTGGCAGTACCTGGACCAAGCAATTCGAAGACCTTGCCCGTGAAGCGCCGCTGCTGGACGTCTGGTTCAAGGACGCCAGCACCGGTTTTGCCGTGGGCGCCTACGGCGCGTTGTTGGCAACCATCGATGGTGGCAAGCACTGGGAAGATGCCAGTGATCGGCTCGACAACGAAGACCAGTTCCACCTTAACGCCATCGCCGCGGTGAAAGACGCCGGGCTGTTCATCGTCGGCGAGTCCGGCAGCATGTTTCGCTCCGCCGACTGGGGCCAGTCCTGGGAAAAGATCGAAGGCCCATACGAAGGCTCGCTCTTCGGCGTCATCGGCACCGCCCAACCCTCGACACTGCTGGCCTACGGCTTGCGCGGCAATCTTTATCGCTCCGTCGATTTCGGCGACACCTGGGAGCAGGTCGAGCTGAAGGCCGCCCGTGGAGCGCTGGAGTTCGGCCTGTCCGGGGCCACGTTGTTGGCAGACGGGTCCATCGTGATCGTTGGTAACGGCGGCAGCGTGGTTCGCAGCACCGACGACGGCGAGTCCTTCAGCGTATTCAATCGCCCTGATCGCATTTCCGTGGCAGCTGTCACGGCGGCGGGCAACGGCAACCTGATCCTGGCGGGGCAGGGAGGCGTTCGCGCCACCACGGCCACCGGTGCCGAACTGAGCAAATGAGTCGGGCCTGCAAGGGCATAAAAACAAGAAGGCGGACCCCATGAGCAGTCATCATCAAGACAAGGCGACGTTCCTCGAGCGCCTGATTTTCAATAACCGCCCGGCAGTGATCATCATTTGCCTGCTGGTCAGCATCTTCCTGTTCTGGCAAGCCACGCTGATCCGGCCGTCCACCAGTTTCGAAAAAATGATTCCCCTCAAGCACCCCTTCATCGAGAAGATGCTTGAGCACCGCAATGACCTGGCAAACCTGGGCAACACGGTACGGATTTCCGTGGAGGCCACCAACGGCGACATCTTCTCCAAGGAATACATGGAGACCCTGCGCCAGATCCACGATGAGGTGTTCTATATCTCCGGCGTCGACCGCTCCGGGCTCAAGTCGTTGTGGAGCCCAAGCGTGCGCTGGACCGAAGTGACCGAGGAAGGTTTCGCCGGTGGCGAGGTGATTCCCCAGAGCTACAACGGCTCGGCCGACAGCCTCGACCTGCTGCGCAACAACGTGCTCAAGTCAGGCCAGGTCGGACGCCTGGTGTCCAACGATTTCAAATCGAGCATCGTCGATATTCCGCTGCTGGAGTCCTATCCGGACCCTCAGGATCAAGGCAAGTTGCTGGCGCTGGACTACCAGAAGTTCTCCCACGAGCTTGAAGACAAGATCCGCAACAAGTTCGAAGCCCAGAACCCCAACGTGCAGATTCACATCGTCGGATTTGCCAAGAAGGTCGGCGACCTGATCGACGGCCTGGTCATGGTGGTGCTGTTCTTTGGCGTGGCCTTCGTCATTACGCTGATCCTGCTGTACTGGTTCACCAACTGCATGCGCAGCACCGTTGCGGTGTTGACTACCACACTGGTGGCGGTGGTCTGGCAACTGGGGTTGATGCATGCCGCCGGTTTCGGGCTCGATCCGTACTCGATGCTGGTGCCGTTCCTGATCTTCGCCATCGGCATTTCCCATGGCGTGCAGAAAATCAACGGCATCGCCTTGCAGTCCAGCGAGGCGGACAATGCACTGACGGCGGCGCGGCGCACGTTCCGACAACTGTTCCTGCCGGGCATGATCGCGATCCTGGCGGACGCTGTCGGCTTCATCACCCTGCTGATCATCGACATCGGCGTGATCCGCGAGCTGGCCATCGGCGCCTCCATCGGCGTGGCGGTGATCGTGTTCACCAACCTGATCCTGCTTCCGGTGGCGATCTCCTATGCCGGCATCAGCAAGCGTGCCATCGAACGCAGCAAGAAGGATGCGACTCGCGAACATCCGTTCTGGCGCACGCTGTCGAACTTCGCCAGTGCCAAAGTCGCGCCGGTGTCCATCGCCTTGGCGGTTATCGCCTTCGGCGGCGGGCTCTGGTACAGCCAGAACCTCAAGATCGGCGACTTGGACCAGGGCGCACCGGAACTGCGTCCGGACTCGCGCTACAACAAGGACAACAATTTCATCATCAGCAACTACTCCACCAGCTCCGACGTGTTGGTGGTGATGGTCAAGACCAAGGCCGAAGGTTGCTCGCGCTATGAAGCCATGGCGCCCATCGACGAGCTGATGTGGAAGATGCAGAACACGGAGGGCGTGCAGTCGGCGATTTCCCTGGTGACCGTGTCCAAGCAGATGATCAAGGGCATGAACGAGGGCAACCTGAAATGGGAAACCCTGTCGCGCAATCCTGATGTGTTGAACAACTCCATTGCCCGGGCCGATGGCCTGTACAACAACAGTTGCTCCCTGGCACCGGTGCTGGTCTTCCTCAACGACCACAAGGCCGAGACGCTGGACCGGGCGGTGAAGGCGGTGCAGGACTTCGCCAAGGAAAACAACCGGGACGGCCTGGAATTCATCCTCGCCGCCGGTAACGCCGGTATCGAGGCGGCCACCAACGAAGTGATCAAGGAGTCGGAACTGACGATCCTGATCCTGGTGTACATCTGCGTCGCGACCATGTGCATGATCACCTTCCGTTCCTGGGCCGCAACGTTGTGCATCGTGTTGCCGCTGGTACTGACCTCGGTGCTGGGCAACGCCCTGATGGCGTTCATGGGCATCGGCGTGAAAGTCGCGACGTTACCGGTGGTGGCGCTTGGCGTCGGGATTGGCGTGGACTACGGCATCTACATCTATAGCCGCCTGGAAAGTTTCCTGCGGGCTGGACTGCCGCTTCAAGAGGCGTACTACCAGACGCTGAAGTCCACCGGCAAGGCCGTGCTGTTCACCGGCCTGTGCCTGGCCATCGGTGTGTGCACCTGGATCTTCTCCGCCATCAAATTCCAGGCAGACATGGGCCTGATGCTGACGTTCATGCTGCTGTGGAACATGTTCGGCGCGCTGTGGCTGCTGCCGGCGCTGGCGCGGTTCCTGATCAAGCCTGAAAAGCTGGCGGGGCAGAAGGGCAATTCCTTGTTTGCACACTGATCACCAGCACAAAGCACACCCACCCTGGCAAGGAGCCGCTGGGGCTGGGTGAGTCAGGCTACTCAAAGCACTCATTGCCAAACACAATCCTGTGGTGAGGGGATTTATCCCCGCTGGGTTGCGAAGCAACCCCCAAACCAGGCACCCCGGTGTAATAGGCTGATCACCTCTAGCCTTTTAGGGCTGCTACGCAGCCCAGCGGGGATGAATCCCCCACCACAATACTGACAGCAACCCGGTTCATGTGGCGAGGGAGCTTGCTCCCGCTGGGTTGCGAAGCAGCCCCCAAACCAGGCACCCCGGTGTAACAGACTGATCGCCTCCAGCCTTTTGGGGCTGCTACGCAGCCCAGCGGGAGCAAGCTCCCTCGCCACGGTCTTGTGTTTGGCTACAGGCTGGGTGAGTCAGGCCAATCAAGCCACTTCTGACCAAACACGAACCTGTGGTAATCAAGGCGCCAACGGCAAGAACTTGCTTTGCGCCAATGGCCTGCCGATCTGGCCTCGATGCACATTCACCACCGCGTAAGGGCTTTTGGCCTTGGCGAGCATCGAATGGTAGTGCTCCTTGCGTTGTTCCTTGGTTTTCAGGTGCGCGACGCTGAAGTCCGCTTTTGGCGTATCGGCGGTTTCGTAATGAAAATGCGCATACCAGAGGGGCCAACCGTCCCGGTCGTTGACGGCGTACTCCTGGAGAAAATCCTTGCGAATCCCGGCCAGGGCCTTGCGTTCGCCGAGCCTCGCGACTTGTATGAGGTTTTTCTCGAACAGGTAGCGAAGGTTGCTGTCGGTCGGGGGCAGTTGCAGGCTCAATTCGGTGCGCAGTTCATTGCCTCGGGTGGTCATCCGCGAAACGGCGCTCGACAGCTGCTCGGTCAACGCCTGATCGCCTGCGGTGCGTGGCGTTTTCGTCGCCGTGAAAGCCCTTTCCAGCTCTTCGGAAAGTTTGCGGTAGCGACTCGCCTCGTTGTTCATGATCTCCTCGATTTCCTGAGGGAAGCGGCACTGTGTTTTGTAGCGCTCGGCGTTCGAGAGACTGTTTTCCAACTGATCCAGCAATTTTCGCGCATCGGCCTTGATCGTCTTGATCGACCGGGTGCGAGGCGTTGGGGCCGGTCGTTGAACTTCGACGACGTCCCAGACATCGTCGTGTTGCGAATACATGGCGAGCAATTTGTCATCGACTTCGGAGCGCAACTCCACGACGTCGATGGGCAGGCTGGTGCCGGCCGGCTTCAGGTCCCCGATCAAGACGCCCCCCTTGCGGGTCTTGATCACCTTCTTCTGCGGGCGTCCGGAAGGCGTCTTGCTGCGTTTTGGCGGGCGTTTGCGTGGTTGTGGTTCAGGTTTGAGTTCGGCGGCGAGTTTCCTGGAAGCGTCCTCGTACAGACTTTCCACCAGCCTGAATAACCTGCCGAAGTAAGAAGTGTCGATGTCGCCGGCATTGAAGGCCTTGATGCCCTGCATGGCATCGAGCGCTGCGCCATAGTGCTCGGTCAGGCTTACCAAGACTTCGAGCTGTTCCGATGGGGTCAGCTCGTAGGTGCCCAGGTCCGATTGGGAGCGCGCCTGTTCCATCAATAGCTTGGTGATGCTGTGCAAGTTCTCGGGAAGGTCAGAGTCGGGATCCTTGAACACGAGCGCCGCCAAGGTGGGTAATTGCAGGGCCTTGGTCGCCAGTGCGGTTCTTTCATCTTGTGGCCGGTCCCTGGTCAGGCGCTCGAACACTTGCGCGCCGGCGGCATCCAGGTTCAACAGCGCATCCAGGTAGCGGTCACGAAGCTCCAGCCAATGGATCGAGCGATCGTTGATGTCACTCAAAGCATCCAGGTACTTGAAGTAGCCCTGGACATTCGCAGCGACGGCGGCCTGCAATCCGTCCGCATTCTCAGTGAACTGGCTGTGGGCGGCATCCAGTGCCGTCAGATCGAACTCGCTGATCAGGAAGGCCTTGCGGGCGTTGTTGACTACATTTTCCATCAAGGCGCGAATGATCTTGGGCGGCAGGGCCATGTCCAGGCTGGCGTACTCGTTCACATGCTCCAGCAGCTTCAAATAGCCGTCGGTCTGTTCCTGGAGCAGCTTATAAAACTGCGCCCTTTTTGCCGCGCGTTGCTCCTCGGTAAACGCGCCTGCCTGGGTCCTGCTCATGACCTCTTGGGCGACATCCAAGGCTCGTTGTTGACTGGCTTCCTGCGCATGGTAATTCTTGAGTTCCTGGCTCAGTTCGGCTGCGCGTTGAGTCCTCAGGTTGCGCATTTGAGCCAAGCGCTTGGGTGGCATGCCACCGCGTAGCCGAAGGCGCAGGTCGAAGGACCAGTTGCCATGGGTATCTGCTCGCAACACCGGGCCATTGCGCGCCGGATCGCGCGGTGCACGAGGGTCGATCATCGTCGCGCTGCCATCCGATTCCGGGGTGACTCGATACAGCTTGTCGTCCACCAATGCGTGCCACTTGTTGTCGATCACGTATAAGCCGGTGTACGGGCCATAGGTGACTGGCCCGGGCAGCCTCGCCGGGCGCGGCACCTGCAAGTTTCCCAAGCGGGTGCGTTGCTGTGCGGTCAGGCTGCGGCGGGCGCTGGCGAAACTGAAGTCCAGGTTCATGCTGGCGGCCTTGGACGACTCCCCCGGCAAGGCAACAGTGCCCTCACGGATGACGGGCGGCTCGAGCAAGGGCCAACGCTCCGGGATGATGCGCGGCGCAGGCGGGCGCATGGCCTGCTGCTTCAGGGTTTCGGGCAAGGGCTCCGCCAGGGTAGCGCGAGTGGATGGCAGCTGGCCCGCCAGCAGGGCGAGGTTAAGCAGCAGGTCGACGGCGGCGAGTTCCCGTGTCACCGCGTCTTCGCTACTTAGTGCCGGAATGTCATGGCTGGCGCTGGCCATCAGGCTCCATAGCCAGACGGCGGCCATGGCCGGGCCTCGCAACAGGGGCATCAACAGCGTGTTGAACAGCAGGCTGGAACCTTGGAGCAGAACGGCCCAGCGACTTTCGCTGTTGGAAACCGATGCCCGGTCGGCCTGGCTGACCAAGGCTCGAGCGTTGCTGCCGTAGAGGTACCGCATCAACTCGCCGTTGCGCAGGAATTGCTGCAATTCGTCGTCGACGCTGTCGATGGCGAGTGTCGCCGGAGCAGGCTTGGCCGGAACGCTGAATTCATCGCCCTGGAAAAAACGCACGATGTGCGGCTCCAGGAAACCGCCGTTGGCATAGATCGGGCGCGCGGCGGCGGGCATCCAGGTCAGGACGCTGTTCTGCAGCTCACCGGGGGTGACGATGGCTTGCAGCAGCGCTTCGCGCGTCGGGTATTGCAGCAGCGACGGCGCGTAGAGTGGGCGATACAGCAGGTGCGGGCCGGTTCGGCTGTCTTGCGGCTCGATGATGAACATGTTGATCACGGTGTCGGGGTGGGCCTCGGGCTTGCGCAGGAAAGCCAAGTGCCGAATGACCACCGAGCGGTCGCGGACCCGCTGGCTGTCAGGATCGGATTTGAGCAGCGCTTCAACCAGGCGCAGGCCTGGGCGGGTCACGCCGTGTTCGTTGTTGAGCATCTGCTTGAGCGCTTCCAGCGGCAGTTGAGCCGGGATCTGCTCGGCGAACATCCGTTCACGTTCCCGGGCTTGAGTCCCATCGTCCAACAGGTGTCGTTGCAGATAGCGAGGGTAGGTCGTGCCGATATCGACCTGTTCGATCAACCCACCCTTGCGAGTGATGAAGTCCGGCGTCAGCCACGGGGGAAGCGTCAGCCCCAGGCGATGGGCGAGCGCCAGGTTGCCGCTGGGTCGGGCAACGAGGTTGTTGATGGCCAGTTCGGTCAGGGTCATCGTTGTTTTTTCGATGATCCCGGAAGTGCCGGGATAACCGGCGGCGACGCTGAAGGTCAGTTGCACATCGTCGGGCTGGTATTGGCGAGCATCTATCGTGTTCGACAGGCTGGCGTCGGTGTTCTGCAATTGTTCAAGCAAGGCGTCGGCTGCATAGGTCCTGATGTCCTTGATATCGCTGAGGTAGGTCCGGCCTTGATTGCGCTTCTTGGCGCTGGCCAGGGCCAGGCTGTAGTGCTGGAACGTCGTTTGATCGAGGGTGGACGCGTTTTTCAACCAGTCGGGCAATAGCGGTTCGAGTCGCGCCGAGGTTTCAGGCGTGAGGCGCGGGCCGTCCAGCAGATAACGGGCCGGGTCGCTCAATTCTGCGTAAAGCGACTTCAGGTCTTGCAGGCCGATTTGGGAAGGCAATTGCACAGCTGCCAGGTCGGCCAATTGCTGCTCCAGGATCAGGGCTGCCTGGGTGTCGAAGACGTTGCCATCGATCTCGTTGCGTCGGCAGGTAACGGTCTCGACGGCGTAGCGGCTGGCAATCCGTTCGCCCCAGTGGCTCGTAAAGGCGTCCAGGGAAGCGAAGGACTGCACGACGCCGCAAGGGCTGCATAACAGAAAGACATCGGTATTTTTTGTGGTGTGGGCCAGGAGTATTTCACTGGCGATCAGCACGGTGTCGTGGTCGCCCCCGATCATCCGGGTTTCCAGGCTGTAGGCATGCACGGCGGGCTGGCCCTTGCCAAGCAAGCGCCGGTCGCGATCCGGCCATCGGACGATCTGGTCCAACGCTTGGCGTGCCGCATTGGACAGGCCCGGCTGTTGCAAGGCGCAGGCGTGCAGTCTGTTTTTGAGCACGTCGCTGAGCCAGCGCCAGCGGCTGATGGAGTCTTGAGGATCGGCTTTAGAGGGGGCGGCGATGTCTGCGTTCCAATAGCGGGTCAGCGCATCGGCCAGGCCGATCTGCACGCTCCAGGGCAATTCAAGCAAGAGCTTTTCGATCACCTTCATGTCCAGCGTTCCCTCAGCCGACCTCAGTGGGTGCGGCATTTTTTCCGAGAGAAAGCACGCCAGGCCACCGGCATCGCTGAAATCCACGGGTGTGCCCAAGGCTAGGTAATCGAGGACGCGGGACATGAACGGCTGGAGTCGCCAGCCGCGAGTGGCGACGTCCGGAGTGGCGAGCAGGGTCTTGGAGAGGTCGAAGGCCAGCGACGGGTATTTTTCCTGAATGGCCTGTTCAAGCATGCGTCGAGCGAACTGCTCGAAGGTTGGGCGACTGGCAAATTGCAGGCTGACGCTCTGAGCAAATGCAGCGGGGCTGTCAGCCGGTGAAGGCGAGGTCATGGGAAATCCTTTTCATGGAGTCGTTGGAAATGACGCCTGGAAAAGTATCGACCTCTGGCTCTCGTGCGGGCGGTATATAGATACCGCCGCGGCGGATGAAATGTGTGTCAGGCCGGGGAGGGCCGAAGCATGGGATCAGGCGGGATCGGCGCCCAGCACCACATTCAAGGCACTGCGGGCATCGTCCAGTTGCACCAGCGTGGCATGCCGGGCACCGAGGGCATCACGGTTTTCGATGGCGGTGAGAATCGCCTTGTGCCGTGGCATCGCCAGCTCATGCAGGTTGGGGCGCTGGTTGGAATGCTTGAGCGCTTCGGCGATGGCGACCGACAACATGTTGCACAGGTTGGCGAGCAGGTCGTTGTGGGTGGCGTCGGCGATGCGGCTGTGGAAATCCAGGTCTGGTTGCAGCACGGCTTCGGGGGTCGGTGCGACCTCCATGCGCTGGTAGGCTTCGCGGATGGCGGCGATATCGCTCTCGTCGGCGAACTGGGCGGCGAGGGCGGCAGCGGCCGGCTCGATGATGCTGCGCACGCTGGTCAGCAGATTGAAGAACTCATTCTGCGGACTGCTCTGCATCAGCCAGTGCAGTACGTCCGGGTCGAGCATGTGCCATTCCCGCCGAGCCTTGACCACCGTGCCCACGCGCGGTCGCGAATACACCAGGCCCTTGGCGACCAACACCCGGGTGGCCTCGCGCAGCACCGGGCGGCTGACAGCGTACTCCTCACACAGCAAGGCTTCGGCGGGCAGTTTATCGTCCGGCTTGAAGCGCCCGGAGACGATCTGCATGCCCAGTTCCTGGACGATGCGCGCGTGCATGCTCTTGCGGTCGGAGGGTTTGCGGTAATCCATGGGGCGTGGCGCGATCCTGTGCGTGGGGGTGCTGCGCATGATAGCAGGCGCGGCGATGGCGGGTCGCTAGTGCGAGCACGGTCTGGAACTCAGAGAAGATCCAAATGTGGGAGCGGGCTTGCTCGCGAATGCGGTTGAACATTCAACATTTGGGTTGACTGTCACACCGCATTCGCGAGCAAGCCCGCTCCCACAGGACCTTCTGTTGAGCATGAATCAAGGGTCAGTGGGAGTGACGCGGCACCTCGGCCCCGCGGCAACCGACCAGGAAGTCGAAGTCACAGCCCTGGTCCGCTTGCAGCACATGGTCGATGTACAACTGGCGATAGCCGCCCACCAGCAGTTGCTGCGGCGGGGCGAGGTCGGCCAGGCGGGCGGCGAGTTCGGCGTCGGAGATGTCCAGGTGCAGGCGGCCACTGGCGCAATCCAATTCAATCCAGTCGCCTTCCTTCACGGCTGCCAAAGGTCCGCCGGCGGCGGCTTCCGGTGCCACGTGCAGCACTACTGTGCCGTAGGCCGTGCCGCTCATGCGTGCATCGGAAATCCGCACCATGTCCGTCACGCCCTGGGCCAGCAGCTTGGCCGGCAAGCCCATGTTGCCGACTTCCGCCATGCCCGGATAACCCTTCGGCCCGCAGTTTTTCATCACCAGGATCGAGTTGGCGTCCACATCCAGTTCCGGATCGTTGATCCGCGCCTTGTATTCGTCGAAGTTTTCGAACACCACCGCGCGGCCGCGGTGCTGCATCAGTTCAGCGGTGGCAGCGGACGGCTTGAGCACAGCGCCCAATGGCGCCAGGTTGCCGCGCAGCACGCAGATGCCGCCGTCGGCGCGGATCGGGTTGTCCAGGGTGCGGATGACTTCATCCTGGCCATAGATCGGCGCGTCCTTGGTGTTCTCGCCGAGGGTCTTGCCGTTGACGGTCAAGGCGTCCGGGTAGGGGATCAGATTCGCTTCGCCAAGGCGACGCAGCACCGCGGGCAGGCCGCCAGCGTAATAGAACTCTTCCATCAGGAAACGTCCGGAAGGCTGCAGGTCGACGATGGTCGGCATACCGCGACCGATGCGGGTCCAGTCGTCCAGGTCCAGTTGCACACCGATGCGGCCGGCGATGGCCTTGAGGTGGATCACCGCGTTGGTGGAGCCGCCGATGGCCGCGTTGACACGGATGGCGTTTTCGAAGGCTTCCTTGGTCAGGATTTTCGACAGTTTCAAGTCTTCGCGGACCATCTCCACGGCGCGCATGCCGGACATATGGGCCAGCACGTAACGCCGGGCATCTACCGCAGGTATGGCCGCATTGTGCGGCAGGGAAGTGCCGAGGGCTTCTGCCATGCAGGCCATGGTCGACGCGGTGCCCATGGTGTTGCAGGTACCGGCCGAGCGGGACATGCCGCCCTCGGCCGCGAGGAAATCGTCGATGGTGATGGTGCCGGCCTTGACCTGCTCGCTCAGTTGCCAGACGACGGTGCCCGAGCCGATGTCTTGGCCCTTGTGCTTGCCGTTGAGCATCGGCCCGCCGGTGACGACGATGGCCGGCACGTCGCAACTGGCGGCGCCCATCAACAGCGCGGGGGTGGTCTTGTCGCAACCGGTGAGCAGGACCACGCCGTCAATCGGGTTACCGCGAATCGCTTCTTCCACGTCCATGCTCGCCAGGTTGCGTGTCAGCATGGCGGTGGGGCGCAGGTTCGATTCGCCGTTGGAGAACACCGGGAATTCAACCGGGAAGCCCCCGGCCTCGATCACGCCGCGCTTGACGTGCTCGGCGATCTGCCGGAAATGCGCGTTGCATGGCGTCAGCTCCGACCAGGTGTTGCAGATGCCGATGATCGGCTTGCCGTGGAACTGATGGTCGGCGATGCCCTGATTTTTCATCCAGCTGCGGTACATGAAGCCGTTTTTGTCGGCGGTGCCAAACCATTGGGCCGAGCGCAGGGAGGGTTTCTTATCAGACATGATAGATTCTCTTATTGTATGACTATATTGTTCTAGCGTGAGCGTAACATAAGCGCAATTTGCGCGGTTTGGAAGTGTTGTTGGGTAAATAGTATTACTATATAGTCCGATTCAACGGAGGGGTTGTCCTGGCGGTCATTCGCGAGAGAAATCCCCCGAGGTTCTATAACAACAACAATCGGAGAACGGTCCCATGAGCCAGGAATTGCGGCTTATTCGTCGCATCACGCTGAAACTGATTCCCTTCCTTATCCTGCTGTACCTGATCGCCTACGTGGACCGCTCCGCCGTCGGTTTCGCCAAGTTGCACATGGGCGCCGACCTCGGCATTGGCGATGCCGCCTACGGCCTGGGTGCAGGGCTGTTTTTCATTGGCTATTTCCTGCTGGAAATCCCCAGCAACCTGATGCTGGAACGCTTCGGTGCCCGACGCTGGTTCGCCCGGATCATGATCACCTGGGGCGCCATCACCATCGGCATGGCGTTCGTGCAGGGGCCGCACAGCTTCTATGTGATGCGCTTTTTGCTGGGTGCGGCCGAAGCCGGGTTCTTCCCGGGCGTGCTGTACTACATCACCCAATGGTTCCCGGTGCGCCATCGCGGCAAAATCCTGGGCCTGTTCATTCTGTCCCAACCGATCGCGATGATGATCACCGGCCCGGTGTCCGGCGGCCTGTTGGGCATGGATGGGGTGCTGAGCCTGCATGGCTGGCAGTGGTTGTTCATCGTCATCGGCCTGCCGGCGGTGCTGTTGACCTGGCCGGTGCTGCGTTACTTGCCCGATGGTCCGCAACAGGTCAAATGGATGGACCAGGCCGAAAAGGACTGGCTGACCGGCGAGTTGAAGAAGGACCTGCAGGAGTACGGCCAGACTCGCCATGGCAATCCGCTGCATGCGCTGAAGGACAAACGGGTCCTGCTGCTGGCGCTGTTCTACCTGCCGGTGACCCTGAGCATCTACGGCCTGGGCTTGTGGCTGCCGACGCTGATCAAACAATTCGGTGGCAGCGACCTGGTGACTGGTTTTGTCTCTTCGGTGCCTTATATCTTCGGCATCATCGGTTTGCTGATCATTCCTCGCAGCTCCGACCGCTTGAATGATCGCTACGGTCACCTGGCCGTGCTGTATGTGTTGGGCGCCATCGGCCTGTTCCTCAGTGCCTGGCTGTCGGTGCCGGTGTTGCAATTGGCGGCGCTATGCCTGGTGGCGTTTGCACTGTTTTCCTGCACAGCGGTGTTCTGGACCTTGCCGGGGCGGTTCTTTGCCGGCGCCAGCGCAGCGGCGGGCATTGCGCTGATCAACTCGGTGGGCAACCTGGGTGGCTACATCGGGCCGTTCGTGATCGGCGCGCTGAAGGAATACACCGGTAACCTGGCGTCGGGGCTGTATTTCCTGTCCTGCGTGATGGTGTTCGGCCTGGTGTTGACTGGCGTGGTGTATCGGTTGCTGGAGCGCAAGCATGCGTTGCCGGCGGATCAGTTCGCGGCCAGTGCCCGTGGGGCGACGCGTACATAAAATTCGAAGGCTGAGATGAACAATGTGGGAGCGGGCTTGCCCGCGAAAGCGGTGGGTCAGCTTGCATCAATGTTGAATGTACCGCCGTCTTCGCGGGCAAGCCCGCTCCCACAGGTGATTGACGGTGTATTTAAGTATTGTTTACAGGGAGAACATCATGCGTTTAGTTCAGTTCGAATTGCCTAACGGCGAACGTCGCGTCGGTGTAGTCGACGGCGACCAGGTGCGGGAAGTGCAGGGCGCCGGTAGCGTGCGCGACTTGGCGCTGGCGGCCATCGAGGCGGGTGTGAAGCTTGAGCAGCAGGTCGAGAGCCTGGGCCTGGGCGCCGGCCATGACTACGCGCAATTGCTCAGTGAGCTGCGCATCCTGCCGCCGCTGGATCACCCGGATCCGGCGCACCTGCTGGTCAGCGGCACTGGCCTGACCCACCTGGGCAGCGCCTCGGCCCGGGACAAAATGCACCAGCAGGCGGGCGACGAAAGCGCCATGACCGACACCATGCGCATCTTCAAGTGGGGCGTGGAAGGCGGTAAGCCCCAGGCTGGACAGGCCGGTGTACAGCCGGAATGGTTCTACAAGGGTGACGGCAGCATCGTCGTGCGCCCGGGCCATCCGTTTCCGTTGCCGCCGTTTGCCGAAGACGCCGGCGAAGAGCCGGAAATCAGTGGCCTGTATGTCATCGGCCACGACGGCAAGCCTTATCGCCTGGGCTTTGCCGTCGGTAACGAGTTTTCCGACCACGTGATGGAGCGCAAGAATTACCTGTACCTGGCCCACTCGAAATTGCGCAGCTGCAGTTTCGGTCCGGAACTTCGCGTGGGTGAACTGCCTCAACATCTGTCCGGGACCAGTCGTATCTTGCGCAACGGCGAGGTGCTGTGGCAGAACGAGTTCCTCAGTGGCGAGGCCAACATGTGCCACAGCCTCGAGAACCTGGAATTCCATCACTTCAAGTACAGTCAGTTCCTGCGCCCGGGGGACGTACACGTTCACTTCTTCGGCACCGCGACGCTGTCGTTCGCCGACGGCATCCGCACCCAACCGGGGGATGTGTTCGAAATCAGCCAGGCTGAATTCGGCGCTCCGCTGGTCAACGGCATTGCTCCGGTAGACGCGGTGTTCAACCCGGGTACTATCGGCACACTTTAAAAGGAGACTTGCGATGAACCAGATCCTTGGTCACAACTACATCGGCGGGACGCGCAGCGCGGCCGGCCAGACTCGCCTGCAAAGCGTCGACGCCAGCACTGGCGAGGCCTTGCCGCATGACTTCGTCCAGGCCACGGCAGAAGAAGTCGATGCCGCCGCCAAGGCCGCCGCCGCGGCTTATCCGGCCTACCGGAGCCTGAGCGCGGCGCGCCGGGCGGAATTTCTCGAGGCCATTGCCGACGAACTGGATACCCTGGGCGACGAGTTCGTGGCTGTGGTCTGCCGTGAAACCGCGTTGCCGGCGGCACGGATCCAGGGCGAGCGCGGGCGCACCAGTGGCCAGATGCGTCTGTTTGCCAAAGTCCTGCGCCGCGGTGACTTCTACGGTGCGCGCATCGACCGGGCATTGCCTGAGCGCACGCCGCTGCCGCGTCCGGACCTGCGTCAATACCGCATCGGACTGGGGCCGGTGGCGGTGTTTGGCGCCAGCAACTTCCCCCTGGCGTTTTCCACGGCGGGTGGTGACACCGCGTCGGCCCTGGCCGCCGGGTGCCCGGTGGTGTTCAAGGCCCACAGCGGCCACATGGCGACCGCTGAGCACGTCGCCGACGCGATCATCCGCGCGGCGGAAAAAACCGCGATGCCAGCCGGCGTCTTCAACATGATCTACGGTGGCGGCGTCGGCGAATGGCTGGTCAAGCATCCGGCGATCCAGGCCGTGGGCTTCACCGGCTCACTGCGGGGTGGACGTGCCCTGTGCGACATGGCGGCCGCCCGGCCACAGCCGATCCCGGTCTTTGCCGAGATGTCGAGCATCAACCCCGTGATCGTGTTGCCGCAAGCGCTGCAAGCCCGCGCCGACAGCGTCGCTCGCGACTTGACCGCCTCGGTGGTGCAGGGTTGCGGCCAGTTCTGCACCAATCCCGGCCTGGTGATTGGCATTCGCTCGCCGCAATTCACTGCTTTCACCCAACAGGTGGCTGCGCTGATCGGCGACCAGGCGCCGCAAACCATGCTCAATGCCGGCACGCTGCAAAGCTACGGCAAAGGCCTGGAAAAACTCCTGGCGCACCCGGGCATCGAACACTTGGCCGGCCGCGCGCAACAGGGCAACCAGGCCCAGCCGCAACTGTTCAAGGCCGATGCCAGCCTGTTGATCAACGGCGACGAGGTCTTGCAGGAAGAAGTGTTCGGCCCGACCACAGTATTCGTCGAAGTGGCGGACCAGGCGCAACTCAGCGCCGCGTTGAATGGCCTGCACGGCCAGCTGACCGCAACGATGATCGGCGAGCCGGCGGACTTCGAGCAGTTCAGCGAATTGACGCCGCTGCTGGAACAGAAGGTCGGTCGCATCCTGCTCAACGGGTATCCGACTGGGGTCGAGGTGTGTGATTCGATGGTTCACGGCGGGCCTTACCCGGCGACCTCCGATGCCCGTGGCACTTCGGTAGGGACATTGGCAATCGATCGTTTCCTGCGTCCGGTGTGCTTCCAGAACTATCCGGACAGCTTGCTGCCGGAGCCGCTGAAGAACGCCAACCCGCTGGGCATCCAGCGGCTGGTGGATGGGGTGCCGGGGCGCGAGGCGCTCTGAGGGTTGCGGTGAGGCAGGCGCATTGAAGTTGGATGGGCCGGCCTCTTCGCGGGCAAGCCCGCTCCCACAGTGGATTTGTACGGATACAAAATGTGTGTTCGCCGCTCATCCCATTGTGGGAGCGGGCTTGCTCGCGAAGGTGACAGTCCAGTCAACCTCGCTTCTGAAGTTATGGCCCAAGGCCCACTCGCACATTGGGTTATCATGCCAACTTTCCCAACGACCGACTGATCACCATGACTGCCGTAACCGCCCCCCTGCTGCAAGCCCTCGAATCCTGCGACATGCTGATTATCGACGGGCTGCACGCATTCAATTTTGAGCTCGACGAGCAGGACCAGTTGCACGTCGAGTGCATGAACGGCCGCACCCTCGAGCACTGGCGCTTCACGCCGGCGCAAATGCAGGCCGCGACGTTCGACAAGGCCTCGAATCACTGGATCATCACCAGTGACTCCGGCGACCACCATCTGGAATGCGTGGAAGCGACCAGCGGCCACGACGATGAGGACGACGAAGATGAAAATGCGTAGTCTCTGGCCACTGTTGATGGCCGGCAGCGTGGGCGCCATGGGCGTCCAGGCAGGTACCGACGAGCGTCATCAATTGCTGGTCGGTTCCTACACCGCCGGCCAGAGCCAGGGCATCTACCGCCTGCAATTCGACAGCCGTACCGGCCAGCTCGATGCCAACCCACTGCAAGTGATCAAGACGGACAACCCTTCGTGGCTGACCCTTTCCCCTGACATGACCCGGCTGTTCGTGGTCAACGAAAACGGACCGGGCCAGAAAGACCCGGTGGGCAAAGTCAGCAGCTACGCCATCGACGCAAAGTCCCATGACCTGAGCCTGATCAACCAGGTGCAGTCCCTGGGCAACGAGCCGACCCATTCCAGCCTCACGGGCGACGGTCGGCATCTGCTGGTCAGCAATTATTCAGTCGTGGAAGACCCGGGCGGCACCCTGGCGGTGTTGCCGGTGGACGCCAGCGGCAAGCTGTCATCCGTGGTGCAGTTGAGTAGCCATCAGCCAAGTCGGGTCAATCCCGAGCGGCAGCTATCGGCTCATGTGCATTCTGCCGTGTCCTCACCCGATGGCCGGTTTGTGTTCGCCAACGACCTGGGAGCGGACAAAGTCTTCATCTACCGCTACGACCCCAAGGCCAACCCCGAGCTGCCGTTGACCGCCGCCGATCCGGCCTTCGTGCAACTGCCGCCCGGCAGCGGTCCGCGTCACCTGCTGTTCAGCGCTGATGGCAAGCACGCCTGGCTGACGATGGAAATGAGCGCGCAAGTGGCCGTGTTCGATTACCAGGACGGACGCTTGACCCAGCGTCAACTGGTCGACCTGGCGGCGGGCAAGCCTCAGCCGGGCAGGGCAGCGGCGGCGTTGCATGCTTCCCGGGACGGCAAGTTCCTCTATGTGAGTAACCGTGGCACCACCAATGAACTGCTGGTGTTTGCCATCGACCCGGCCGCAGGCACGCTGAAAGAGCTGCAGCGGCGCTCCGTCGAGGGAGATCATCCTCGGGAGTTCAGCCTCGACCCAAGCGGCAAGTTCCTGCTGGTTGCCAACCAGAAGAGCAACCAGATCGTGGTGCTGGAGCGTGATCCCAAGACCGGCTTACTGGGTAAAACCGTGCAGAAACTGCCCATCGATGCGCCGAGCGATGTGAAATTCATTGTCCCTCAATAGACCGCAGGCCCCGTTATTCGGGGCCTGCGCGGTTGTATCAAGAAGACTGATAGTCGCTAGTATTGCAAAGCATTTCAAAGCGGGACGCCTCGGCGCGTAAGTTTGCTTCACGGCCCCACCGGCCATTAAGCCAACTGAATCCGAGGACTACCGCCATGAACCTGAATCTCTTCTCCGTCATCGCCGCTTCCGCTATCTCCGCCACCGTAGCGCTGCCAGCCAGTGCCAGCATCGAGATCAGCAACAAAAAAAACAGCACCCAGAGCTACACCCAGAAATACCTGCAACAGAGCGCCAATTTCTATGCAGCGCTGGACCACAAGATCCAACACTGAGCGCCCCGCAACCAATGAAGCCTGCGATCTTTTCGTCTTTGACTGAAGAGAAAAGATCGCAGGCTTCGTCGTTTATGAAAATACTTGCTGTAATATCATATAGCCATGTGTTTAAATTTGACGCTGACAAATTGACTCCTTTGCAGATTAAGGATCGACACCATGGCAATGCGTCTGGCAGTGATGTTGCTGTTTCTTTATTCAACCCCGATTGTTTCAGCCGCCCAGCCGGATTCCGGCGAGTTGGAAGTGGCGCGCGAGCGATTGTTGAGTTTGCTTAGCGACTGATCGGGTCGGTTGGAAAGGGCAGGTTGCCTATGTGGCGAGGGAGCTTGCTCCCGCTCGATTGCGCAGCAATCGCCATAAAGGGTCCGCTGCGCGGCCCAGCGGGAGCAAGCTCCCTCGCCACGTAAGCGTTTGCATCGAATGAATGGTTACTTGGCCATGATCGCCACGAACAGCTCGGACGTCAGAAACCGTTGCAGCCACCGCTGCAAATGCGGATAAGGCGCCTGGGCGAACCACTCGCGATCGACATGGGCAAACTGCCGCACGAAGGGCATCAGCGCCACGTCGGCCAGGCTTTGGTGATTCGCCGCCAGGAACGGCCGCGCTTCGAGCAGCGCTTCCAACCGCCCCAGAAAAACCTCCCCCTCGGCCCGATAATGCTCCATCGGCTGTCCAGGATGGCGCTCGGGGTATTTGTAGCGGTTCAGGTGCTGCTTGAACACCTGGTCGTTTTCCTCGATCAGCGTCGCCGTCAACGCTTGTCCCTCGCAATCATGCAACAGCCGCCAATCGTTTGGGTCATTCCGGTCCAAGGCCCAGGCCATGATTTCCAGGCTCTCATCGATCACCCTGCCATCGGCTTCCAATACAGGCACCGTGCCTTTGCTGGACAGTGCGAGCATCTGGGCTGGCTTGGCCTTCAGGCTGACTTCGATAATGTCTACCTCGACAGCGCTGTAGCGCAGCGCCATCCGCGCTCGCATCGCATAGGGGCAGCGGCGGAAGGAGTAGAGCGTGGCGCAGCTCATTTCACCTCCACCGTGCTCAGTCCATTGCCCTGGCGACGAACCTGGATCTGTACCGGAATCCGCTCATGCATTTCCTGCACGTGGGAAATCACCGCGACCTTGCGACCCTGGGCCTGCAAGCCATCGAGGGCGTCCATCGCCAGTTGCAGCGATTCGGGATCGAGGCTGCCGAACCCTTCGTCGATGAACAGCGACTCGATTTTCAGCGTGCTGGATGCCATCGAGGCCAGGCCCAGCGCCAAGGCCAGGGAAACGAGGAAGGTTTCGCCGCCGGACAACGAGTGCACTGAGCGCAGTTCATCGCCCATCTCCGTGTCCATCACCAGCAGCCCGAGCATGCTGCCGCCGCGTTTGAGTCGGTAACGGCGCACCAACTGGCGCAACTGGGCGTTGGCGTGGTGCACCAGCAAGTCGAGGTTGTAGGCCTGGGCCAGTTTGCGGAAACGGTCGCCGGTGGCGGAGCCGATCAGGGCATCGAGGCGTGCCCAGCGCTGGTATTCGGCGTAGGCCTGTTCGATCTGTCGGGCCAGGGCCTGGTTGGCGTTCTGTCGGCGCAGGTCCTCGGCCTGCTGGGCTCGTAACTCGGCGCAGTTTTGTTCGCTGGCGGCGAATCGGGCTTGCAGCGCGGTGAGGGCTTCGGCCAATTGCTCCGGCAACAGATTGCCGTTGTGCTGGGTTTGGTGGTTCTGTAGGCGCTGCTCGCGTTCGGTCAGCAACACACGGGCCTGCTCGATGGCTTTTTCGCTGTTGAGCAAGCGCTGGCGCAATTGGCTGATATGTTGCTCATCCAGGCCGAGCAGGGCGTCGATAGCGGCGTCGTCCAGTTCAGGATGGCCGGTGCGCCACTGTGTGATACCTGCAGCCAGGGCCTGAAGCTCCTGCTCCAGGGATTGCGCCTGTTCCTGGCGGGCCTTGAGTTCGGCGGCCAGTTGCACAAGATCGTTGCGCAACTGCTGCAACCGTCGATTGGCCGTCGCCTCGGCCTCCCGTGTCTGTTCCAGGCTCTGGTCGAGTTGGTGCTGCCATTGTTCGGCGCTGGCGTGTTGGCCGAGCAGTTGCGCGAGTTTTTCCTGGCAGGCCTGCTGTTGCTCGCTCAGGGCGTTGAACTGCAGGCGTGCCGCTTCCAGTTGTTGGATGCGGGTCTGCTGGCGGTCCTGCTCTTTTTCCAGAGCTTGCAGGCGCTGGAGCTGCTCGCCGAGTTCGTCGCGCTGCTGTTCCAGTTGCTCAAGGCGCTGGGCGATCTGCTGGTCGAGCTGCATGAAGGTCGCGGCGGGCTCGGTGCGCAAGGCCTGTAGCGTATCGGCCGGCAACAGGGCGCTGAAGTGGTTCAACTCTTCGTCCAGGCGCTGGCGATCCTGAGCCAACGCTTGCTGCTGGTTGGTCAGGTGCTGCGAGGCCTGCTGGCTCGCTGTTTCGGCGTTGCGCAGCTGTTGCGCCAGGCGCGCGGCGTCCTGCTGCAGCGTCAGCAGGGCGGTCTGTCGCTGTTCGTCCTGGCCGATGCGCTGGTGCAGCTGGCTGTTCTGCTGGGCCAACCAAGCGTCGCGTTTTTCCGGATCCTGGGCCAGCAATTGCGCCGACAGCGGGTGGGCTTCCAGGCTTGGCGCCAGGCTTTGTTGCTGGACAGCGAGTTGTTCCTGCTGCTGTTTGAGTTCCTTGAGCTGGGCGATGACGCCACTGTATTGCGCGCGCAGGTCGATGACTTTTTCGTTGAGCTGCTCGACCGCTTTACGAACGTTGGCCTCTTCGTTTTCATCGTGACGACCGAGGCTCTGCAGCAGGGCTTCGGGCTGATGATAAGGATGCTCGACGCTGCCACACACTGGGCAGGGCTGTTCGTCCTGCAACTGTGCGCGCAATTGCTCGACGCTTTCGCTGCGGGCCAGGCGCTGACGTTCCAGCAGGTCACGGGTGACGCGCAGGGTCTGTTCGGCAATGGTCAGTTCGGCCTTGGCTTCGCCGCCTTCGCGCACCAGTCGGTCGCGTTCCTGCAACGCCTGTTGCTGGCGTTGTTCCAGGTCGGCGCCACGTTTGTCCAGGTCTTGCTGGCTGGCCCACAGCCGGGTCAGCTCTTCGAACGCTCGTAGTTGCTTGCGGTTGTCTTGCAGCAGTGTGCCGAGCAGTTGGAGCTGTTCGGTCACCGCTTCCGGTTCGGCGCCGGCTTCCTTGTAGAGCACTTCAAGTTCTTGCCGGCGGGTCGTCAGCTCTTCGGCGGTGCGGGCGGCATCCTGCTCAAGCGTGGCGAGTTCGGCCTGGCCCTTGCTCAATCGATTGCCGATCAACATCAATTGTTGGAGTCGATCACGATAGGCATTCCACGCATCGCTCAGCGGTGCAAGGTGGATGCTTTGTTCAAGCTCGCCAGCGATGCGCTGCAAACGCTCGGCCACTTGTTTCTGCTGTTCGAGCAAGGTGTCGATCGTGCGCTGGCCTTCGGCGCAGACCTGTTGTGCCTGTTCCTGGCGTTCGGCGGCAAGGTTCGCCTCTTGGGCCAGGCGGGCGAGGGTGCTTTGCTCGTCGAAGGCCTGGCGCAGCAGCGGTGCGCTGTCGACGCTTTGTTGCCGGGCGCTGGTCAGCGAGCGTTGCGCTTCGTCCAGGGCTTTTTCCAGTTCGGCCTGCTGTGCATGCAAATCGATCTGCTGCTGGGTGAGGTGCCGGATCTGCGCTGCCAGCGGTTCAAGCTGACGATTGAGTTCGGTCTGGCGAACGAATTGATGCCGTTGCGGCGCCAGTTGCTCCAGGCGCGTCAGTTTCAGGCGTTCATCGGCCAGGGCGCTCCAATCGGCCTGGGCCTGTTGCAACTGCTCGGCGGCACTGGCCTGTTCGTCCTTCAATACATCCAGGTCCTTGAGCCAGGTGTGCTGTTGCTCCAATTGCTTGAGCTGCGCCTGTTCGGTCTTGAGCTGTTGCTGGGCTTCGTCGAAACGCTGGTCGAGCTCGGCCCGGGCCTCGGGTGCCAGCGGTGTGACGCCGGTGGCCTGGTCCTGCAATTGTTTGTGGCTTTCCTTGGCCTGCTTGGCCTTGTCGAAGGCACGGCGGCCGAGGCGGGTGTACAGGGCGGTGTCGGTGAGTTTTTCCAACAGCTCACTGCGCTCGTTGTCGTCGGCCTTGAGAAAAGCACTGAACTCGCTCTGGGCCAGCAGCACGGCGCGGGTGAACTGCTCGAAGTTCAGGCCCAGGGCTGCTTCGAGCTGGGTCTTGTATTCGCCTTTCTGGCTCGCCAGCAGTTGATCGTTGTCCAGGTCGCGCAAGCTCTGGCGGCTGGCTTGCAACTTGCCGCCGGCTTTCTCCCGGGCGCGATTGGCTTCCCAGCGGGCGCGATAGCGGCGGCCGTCGATGCCGCGAAAATCCACTTCGGCATAACCGTCGCCCGTACCACGGCGCAACAGGGTACGTGGATCGCCCGTGGCGATTTCGCCGTCGGCGTCCGGCACCTTGGCATCGCGTCCGGTGTTGTTGAGGCGCGGCACGGCGCCGAACAGCGCCAGGCACAAGGCGTCGAGCAGCGTGCTCTTGCCGGCACCCGTGGGGCCGGTAATCGCGAACAGGCCGGCGCTGGCCAAGGGCTCAGCGGTGAAATCGATTTCGAACGGCCCGGCCAGGGAGGCGAGGTTTTTCAGGCGGATAGCGAGGATCTTCATGGTTGCTCGCTCTCCATCTGCACGTCTTGCAACAGCACGGCAAAATCCTTGAGGGTCTGTTCGTCCACGTCGTTGCCGTAGGTGTCCTGCCAGGCGCGGCTGAACAGTTCCTGCGGGCTGAGTTGGTCCAGTTCGATCAGGGCGGCGCCATCATCGCTGCCCCCGGCGCTGCCGCTGCCGGCGTATTCGGCGGCAATGCGCACCAGTCGCACGGCTTTGCCTTGCAGCGCGGTTTCCACTTGGTGGCGCAGGTCTGGCTGCGGCTCATCGAGGCGCACCCGCACTTCCAGCCAGGGTTGGCGCTGGATGTCGGCCAGCAGGTCGATGTCGGGCAGGTCCTCAAGTTGCAGAAGAATGTCGGCCAGCGCCGCCGGGCCCAGGCGTTGCAGGTTGACGGCACGGGGAATCAGCCGTGGCTCGACCTTGAGCAGCGTTTCCCCGTCCAGGGTCACGTCGAGGATCTGATGCTGGTAGCCGATTTCCGAGAACGACAGTGGAATCGGCGAGCCGCTATAGCGGATGCGCTCTTCGCCGTTGACCTTTTGCGGCTTGTGCAAATGACCCAGGGCGACATAGCTGATGCTCGAGCCGAACAGGCTGGCGGGCAAGGCCTCGGCATTGCCAATGATCAGGCTGCGTTCGGAGTCCTCGGACACCGAACCGCCGGCCATGTGCGCATGGCTGACGGCAATCAGCGCCTGGCCCTTCTTGCGCTTGGCGTTGGCGGCGGCGATCAGCCATTCATGAACCTGGCCGATGCCCCGCAAATAGTCATCGCCCAGTTGCGCGCCGGTGACTTCAGCCGGCCGCAGGAACGGCAGGGCCAGGCACCAGGCCTTGACCTTGCCCTTGGCGTCGGGCAGCGGCAACAGCAGACGCTCGACATCCAGTTGGCCGTCGTCCAGCCACAACACCCGACCCAAGGCATGGGTGCGCAAACGCCGCATCAGGGGCGCCGGCAGCTCGATCCGTGAGCCCGAGTCGTGGTTGCCGGCGATCATCACGATGGTCAGGTTGGCGTTTTGCTCATGGGCGCTGACGATGAAATCGTACAGCCGCTCCTGGGCTTTGACCGGCGGGTTCACCGTGTCGAAGATATCGCCGGCGATCAGCAGTACGTCGGGTTTTTCACTGTTGAGCTGGCGCAACAGCCATTCGAGAAAACAGGCGTGTTCGAAATCGCGGTCCTGGCCGTGCAGGTTTTGCCCCAGGTGCCAGTCGGAGGTGTGAAACAGACGCAAGGTGAACTCCAGAAACAGATGATGGCCGCCTGAAGAGGGCGGCTAAAAGAAGCAGAGTTTACTGGGAAACGGGGGAGAGGACCTGCTCGACTTTGCAGGATTGGAGCAAGGCCTGTGGCGAGGGAGCTTGCTCCCGCTCGATTGCGCAGCAATCGCAAGAAAGGGGCCGCTGCGCGCCCCAGCGGGAGCAAGCTCCCTCGCCACAAAAAACAGCGCCCCAGGAAACAGGATTATTTGGGATAAAGCGGCGGCAATCCGCTGTCGCCCAGAGGGTCCTGGGAGCGTTCGGCAGCGGGAATGGTGCGGATCGCCCGCCACAGGTCATCGCCTTGCCATGTCTGGCCGGTCTCGCTGTAGAGCGCGCCGTTGAGGCCGTCGAGGGCGTCGGACAGTGGCACGAAGCGCGCCGCCATGTCGGCCAGGGTTTCCGGTTGTTGCCGGGCCCAGGCGTCCAGGGCTTGGCGGGTGGCGTGGGGGTCGTTGGCCAGGCAGGTGCGCTTGAGATCATCGAGCAAGGTGCGCGGGCTCGGCCCGGCCTGGGTCGAGCGCAGGACGGCCGGCTGCCAGCGGCCTCGCCACCACAGGCCGAAGCCCAGCACGGTGGTGCAGGCCAGGATCAAGGTGCTCAGTTGCCAATACCAGAGCGTGTCGCTGTCGACCGTGGTCACGACCTGCGGCGTACCGGCCGGCGTGTCCACCATCAGGCTGGGATTGTTCGCCACTTGCAGGGTCCGCGCCGGAAGGCTGGTGCGGTCCAGGTGATCTTCCAGGGTGTTCCACCAGACTACTTCCACCGGCGGCAGCTCGATGGTGCCGCTGCGATTGGGTACCAGTGCTTCGCGGTCTTCACGGCTGCCCACCAGTCCGCGTTCGCTGCTGCGGCTGCTGAGGACCGGTTGGTCCGGGTAGCGCCTCAGGCCATTGATCTCGGTGGCCGGCAGAGGCGGCAGTTGGGCGCTGGCCAGGCCTTCGGCTTCCAGGGTCAGGCTGCGGGTCAGGGAGTCGCCGACCTGGCTGTGGGTCGGTTCCGGGCTCCAGCTCTCGCTCAATGACAGGCTGCGTGCCGGCAGCCAAGGTACATCGGCTGGGTAGCTGGCGGGCTTGGGGTTGACGGTCAGGCGCAGTTGCTCGGAACTGACGCGCATCAACTGGCCGGGCTTGGGACCCGAAGGGACGGCATCCTGGGCCACCGGTTCGACCAGGGTGGCGCTGAAGGTCTGGGCGGGAATCGCCAATTCGCCGCTGCGCTGCGGATAGATGCCATAACGCAGTTCGATCACGCCATGGCGCACATCGTTGATGACTTTCTCATAGGTGCGCGACTCGCCCAACTGCTCGGTGCGGGCGTCGGGGATGTGCAGCGGCGTCAGGCTGCTGTCGTCGTAGAGCGACACCGAATGGTAGATGCGCAGGGTCAGGATCGCCTGGGCCTGCACATACACCTGGGTCTGGTCGAGGCTCGCTTCGATGAATACCGGCGCCAGGGTGCCGGACGCATTGCGGGTTTCGCTCTCGATCACTTGCAGGGTAATGGGCTGGCTGGTCGTTTCCCCCAGTTGCAAAGGCGGGATGACCACGGTGCCGCTTTGGCGCGGCAGCAGGGTCACGATCCAACGGGTGGTGGCGCGGTTCTCACCGTCGAGGGTGGTCAGTTGGTTGACCTGGCGGGTACCGCGCACATCGAACAAGGCCTGGAGCGGGCCCAGGTCGGGTTTGCCAAACAAGGTCGCGTCATTGGATTCCAGGGTCAGCTCGACCGTTTCCCCGGAATTCAAGCGGCTGCGGTCCACGCTGGCCGTCAGCTGCGCGGCCTGGGTTGCAGAGGCCCAGAGCAGCAACACGAGAAGAAGGGCGGTGAAGCGGGTCATTGGGTTTTTCCCTGGGCCTGATGGCTTTGCTGTTCATACCAGAATTTACGCCTGAGCAGTTCGCCAGGGTTATCCGGGATCTGGCGCAGCCATTGTTCCATGGCCTGGCGCTGTTCTTCATCGTTGCGCTGCCCGGCGGCGGGGCGCAGGGGCGGCGTGGTGGTCTGCTCATCGGGCAGTTCGCTGCCCGGTACATCCTGGGCCGTGGGCGGTTGCGCTGTCCGGGGCGGCTGGGACTCGTCCGGCGTCGCTGTGCTCTCGGAGGAGGGCTGTCCAGGCTCCGAAGACTGGGTGGCGGTATCGGCATCCGGTGATTGCTCGGCGGGGCCCGGCTCCTCGCTTTCGGCAGGCTTGGGTTCTTCCGCAGGCGGTGCCTGTTCTTTCAACAGGCTTTCCACCAGTGCTTTGTTGGTCTGGGCGGGACGCAGGTCCGGTTGCAATTCCAGGGCCTGTTCATACGCATCCAGCGCCGCCTCCAGTTCGCCACTCCTGGCCAGGGCATTGCCACGATTGTAATGGGCGCGGGCGTCGGTGCCCTCGGCGAAGCGCCGGGCGGCTTCGCCGTAGTCGCCGGCTTCGTACAGGGCGACACCTTGCCATTGGCGGTCCTCGAAGTGCGCGGCGGCCTCGGCCGGGCGTTTCTGCTTGAGCAGATGCTGGCCCTGCTGATCGGGGCGCAACCACAGGTCCTGAAATTCGAAGGCGTGCCCGGTTTGCGGCAACATGAACAGCAGCGGCAGGCAGAACAGCCAGCCTCGACGCCCGGCGCAAGCGGCCAGCAGCAACAGCGGCAGTAGCAGCCAGTAACCCTGGTCGGCCCAGGTGTCCAGCCGCAACGTCTGGCCGTCGCTGCGCAGATGACGCGGGCCGTCCATCAGGCCCAGGCCGCGCAGGTCGCTGTCGTCCAGGCGCGCGGGCCGATAACGGCCGTCCAGCTCGTTGGCGAAGGATTTGAGGCCCGGGCTATCCAGGCGCGGCATCAGGATCGCGCCCTGGGCGTCCTTGAGGTAACTGCCGTCTTCTTGGGCGACCGGGGCGCCTTCGCGGGTGCCGATGCCCAACATCAACCATTGCGTGGCGGAGCCGTCCAGGACCTGACGGATGCCTTGGCGCTCTTGTTCGTTCAACGACGAACCAATCAGCAGGATCCGACCGTGACCCAGCTCGCCCTGGTTCAGCAGGGCAATGGCCTTGTTGATTGCGAGATCGGCACGATGGCCGCTTTGCGGCATGATCGATGGCGCGAGGGCTTCGAGCAGGTTGGCGCTGGTGGACAGGTCATCGGACAGCGGCACCAGCGTGTGGGCACTGCCGGCATAGACGATGATGGCGGTCTGGGCATCGCTGCGGCTTTGCAGCAGGTCCAGCACCTTGCGCCGGGCCTGTTCCAGGCGTGTGGGAGGAACGTCGGTGGCGAGCATTTCCGGGGTCAGCTCCAGCACTACCACCAGCGGGTCGGCGGGTTTCTGGCTGGTCTGTTCGACCCGCGCCCAGCTCGGGCCCAGCAATGCGAGCACGATCAACAGCCAACCCAGGCCCAGGGCAATCCACGGCAGTTTGCTTTCACGGCCGTTGCCGCCACTGAGCAGCGCGGCATGAAACGCGGCAGGCAGGATCATCTGCCAGCGGCCCACCCGTTTCTGCCGATGCCACAGTTGCCAGAGCAACCAACCGAGCAGCGGTAGCAGCAACACAAACCAGGGGCGCAGCCAATGCGGCCATAAAGCGATCATCGGCGCCTCCGCAAGCGCAGGCGCTTGAGGCGCTGGCGCCATTCGGTGTGTTGGGTCGGCTGGAACAGCGGTTGCGTAAACAGGCGCTGCAATGGGTTGTCAGGCCAGCGTACCCGGACCACCAGCAACACGCTCAACAACAGCGCAATGGTCAGTGGCCAATGATAAAGCGCCAGGGCGGGGCGGGCCTGGGTCGGTTGCTGGGCCACCGGTTCAAGCTGGTCGAGGGTGGTCTTGATCGTCAGTAATTGTTCACCATCCTGGGCGCGGAAATAACGGCCGCCCGTGACCTGAGCGATGTCCTTGAGGGTTGGCTCGTCGAGGTCCAGGCTCGGGTTGACCCCCAGGAAGCCTGCGGTGCCGCTTTGTTCCGGATCGGCGCCGATGCCGATCGGATAGATTTTCACGCCTTCTTCAGCGGCCAGCCGCGCGGCGGTCAACGGGTCTATTTCGCCGCCGTTGTTGGCGCCATCGGTGACCAGGATCAGCACGCGGCTGTGGGCCGGGCGCTGGCGCAGGCGCTTGAGGGCCAGGCCGATGGCATCGCCGATGGCGGTGTTCTTGCCGGCGATGCCGATGCGTGCTTCGTCGAGCCAATGTCGCACGGTGCGGCGGTCGAACGTCAGCGGGGCCTGCAGGTACGCCTGGCTGCCAAACAGGATCAGGCCGACCCGGTCACCTTCGCGACCTTCGAGGAAATCCCCCAGCATGTGCTGGACCAGCGAGAGGCGACTGATCTCCTCGTCCTTCCACTGCATGTCAGGGAAATCCATGGAACCGGAAACGTCCACCGCCACCAGCAAGTCGCGGCCGCTGGAGGCAATGGGCAACGGCTCCCCCAGCCACTGCGGTCGGGCGGCAGCCATCAGCAACAGCAGCCACAGCAGCATGAAGGGGGCTTGTTGGCGCCAGGTCGGCAGGTTGGCCCTCGCTCGACGCCCGACGAGGCCTTCGAGGTCGTCCAGGAAGCTGACCTTGAGCGCTGGCTCGCCGCTGTCGGCCGCCGGCAGCACCAGGCGCATCAGCCAGGGCAGCGGCAACAGGGCGAACATCCACGGCCAGGCGAATTCAAACATGTTTGCGAATCCAGGTTTCGACTGCCTGGGTCAGGCCAGCAATGGCTTTGTCGTCGAGCTTGCATTCGGGTTTGTAGGCACCTTCAACGAGCACCATCCAGCGGGTCAGGCCGGCCGCCGGGCAGCGGTTATCCAGGAAGGCCAGCCATTTACGCCCGTTCAGGGTATGACTCTGGCTGTAGGGATAATGGTTGCGGCACAGGCGCTTGAGCAGCCCGTTGAGTTGTTGCAGCCAGGCGCCTGCCGGCGCGCCGTCGTAGGGCTTGGGCAGCAGGGCGAGTTCGGCCAGGGCAGCCAGGCGCACCGGGTCCAGGGGCTGATCGGCACGGGCAGCGGTGCGCTTGGCGGGTATGAACCGACGCAGTTGCCACAACCCCAGGCCCAGCAGCGGCAACATCACCAGCAGCAACCACCAGCCCGGCGCCGGGGGCCAGAAACCGATAGGGGGCGGCGCCATCAGGGGCTGCAATTGATCCAGGCTGCTCATCGGCTTTTCCCGGCCCGCTTGGGGTTCAGGTATTCGCGCAGCTGTTCGACCATGTCGCCTTGGGTGCTGAGGGGCATCATCAGGATCCGCAACTTTTGCGCCAGCATCTCCCAGCGCTCCTGGCGAGCCTCGGCCTGGGCGCGATAGGCCTGGCGCAGTTCGAAGTTCAGCGTATCGAGTTCCAGTTGCGCGTCGCGTTGGGCGAAACGCAGCAAGCCGGCGGCCGGCAAGGCATGGTCCAGCGGGTCCGACAGCGGCAGCAGCAACAGGTCGCAATGACGCGACAGCAGGCTCAGTTGCTGCTCGGCGCTGTCGGACAGCGCGCGCTCGTCGCAAATCACGATCACCAGGCTACCGGGCCGCAGCACTTCCCGGGCCCGACGCAGGGCGATGCCGAACGAGTCGCGGTCCGGCTCGCCTTCGGTGTGCAATGACTGATTGACCCGCACCAGACGGTTGAGCAGTTGCAGAAGGCTCTGCTTGCTGCGCCGGGGCTTGACCTCGTAATGGGTGTTATTGCCGAACACCAGGCCGCCGACCCGATCATTGTGCCCCAGCGCGGCCCAGCCGATCAGGCTGGCGGCCTGGGCGGCGAGTACCGACTTGAACACCAGCCCCGAACCGAAGAACAGCCGATGGCTTTGCTCGATCATGATGAAGATCGGTCGTTCCCGTTCTTCGTGAAACAGCTTGGTGTGGGGTTCCTGGGTCCGGGCGGTGACGCGCCAGTCGATGGTGCGCACGTCGTCACCGGCCTGGTAGACCCGCACCTGATCGAAGTCCACCCCGCGCCCGCGCAGCTTGGAGTGATGCAGGCCGATCAACGGGCTGCGCTGGCCCGGCGTCGAGAACAACTGCACTTCGCGCACGCGATGGCGCATCTCGATCAGCTCCGAAAGGCTGACGCGGATGCCCGGTGCGGGCGCCAGTGGATTATTCATGACGCATGCTCAAGCGACAGCGACGACGTCGAGAATCCGCTGCACGACCCGGTCCTGGTCGATGCCGGCGGCCTCGGCTTCGAACGACAGAATGATGCGATGGCGCAGCACGTCGAACAGCACGGCCTGGATGTCTTCCGGGCTGACGAAGTCACGCCCGGCCAGCCAGGCGTGGGCACGGGCACAGCGGTCCAGGGCAATCGAGCCCCGGGGGCTGGCGCCGTAGGCAATCCACTCGGCCATCTCCGGGTCGAATTTGGCCGGGTTTCGGGTGGCCATGACCAGTTGCACCAGGTATTCCTCCACGGCATCGGCCATGTACAAACCGAGGATTTCCTTGCGGGCCGAGAAAATCGCCTGCTGGCTCACGCGGCGTTCGGGCTTGGTTTCGCCGTTCAGCGCTTCGCCCCGGGCCTGCTGCAGGATGCGGCGTTCTACCGCGGCATCGGGAAAACCGATCTTGACGTGCATCAGGAACCGGTCGAGCTGGGCTTCGGGCAGCGGGTAGGTGCCTTCCTGCTCGATCGGGTTCTGTGTGGCCATTACCAGGAACAGCGGCGACAGTTCATAAGTGCTGCGCCCAACGCTGACCTGCCGCTCGGCCATCGCTTCCAGCAAGGCCGACTGGACCTTGGCCGGGGCACGGTTGATTTCGTCCGCCAGCACCAGGTTGTGAAAGATCGGCCCTTGTTGGAACACGAAGCTGCCGGTTTCCGGGCGATAGATTTCCGTGCCGGTGATGTCGGCAGGCAGCAGGTCGGGGGTGAACTGGATGCGATGGAATTGCGCTTCGATCCCTTCGGCCAGCTCTTTGATGGCCTTGGTCTTGGCCAGCCCCGGCGCGCCTTCCACCAGCATGTGGCCATCGGCGAGCAAGGCGATGAGCAGGCGCTCGATGAGTTTTTCCTGGCCGAGGATCTGCGTTGAAAGAAAGGTTCGCAGCGCCAGCAGCGCTTCACGATGTTCCATCGGTGACTGTTCCTGGAAGGGGTGGCCCCGCACGTCTGGATAACGCCGGGGCTGGGGGCAATACTTTAATGCATGGCAGGGGGTGGCGACTAACGGGATTTTGATCGGCCGTGTGAATTGTGATCGGCTTGGAAAGATTGTGGGGGTGGGTTTGCTGTGGCGAGGGAGCTTGCTCCCGCTCGACCGGGTTGGCGCTCCAGTGCGAAGCACTCACAAAGTGAAGGGGTGTTTATCTGGATGTAGGAGTGTTCTGTATCGGGCTACGTTGTCTTGCGCCATTGCCTACGACTGCGCCAGAATCCGCCGGCTTGTGCGCTTGGGAGGCAGGTTTTATCGTTTCCGGGTCGCTGAGGGATCAGCGATCGGGTTTGGTAGCCCGGTTTTCTACATGACGCAAGCGTCACTTTTTACAAGTGCATCTCAGCATTTGTATTGATGGTGGCCATGCGTAGGGCGCTTTCGAGCGCGCCGGAGTTCATGTGGGCCGGTCTACCAACCTTCGTATGGCCGCCACCCTCGTTTGGTAGCGAGGTGGTGGTTTCTCCTATCCCGCATGAGATTCCATTTATGTTCAAAGCTACCCCAAATCCCCCGGACACCGATCCGACCTCACCGCGCCCAAAAACCAAGTCCCAAAAACACGACGAAGTCACCGACCGAGTCCTCGACCATTACCTGAACCCCAAACCGGACAAATCCGAAGCGGAACCCGCCCCCGGCCAACTCTTCATCGTCAACAAAGACATCGATACCGAAAGCCTGCTTGCCAACCTCAGCGAAACCCTGGCTTCGGCCAACGTCATGGTTAATGACCTGGCCTTCGACCTGGATGGTTCACGCCGGCATTTCCTCCTGGGCATCCAACAGCTGATCGAACTGGGCAGCCTGCTGGCGAACCGTGCTCTGGACAACATCGAAACCCGTCAGCCGACATAACCCCCGTGGCGAGGGAGCTTGCTCCCGCTGGGCTGCGCAGCAGCCCCAAACCGAGCCGGCGCGGTTCCCCAGACACACCGCGCCGGGCGGGCCTGCGACTGCTGCGCAGCCGAGCGGGAGCAAGCTCCCTCGCCACAAGGGATTTGTGTCATTCCGTAAGTGCTGGGTGAACCGCAAAACCTTGGGAGCGAGTCTGCTCCGGGCGGCGATCCGACGATGACGGCAGCAGATCCAGCACCCTATTTCGCTAGTTCTGCGTCCGAATCTCATCCACCAGCAGCTTGACTGCGGGCCTGTCGAGCAGCTCCCGCCACGGACCATCGTCCACGATTGCTCCTTCATGTATCACGATGACCCGGTCAAACCGATGCAGGTGGTCAATGTCATGGGTGACACAGATCAAACCCTGCCCGGAGAAAACGTCGAATAACAGGTCCCAAAGGGGCGTGGTCAGCCTGGGTTCGATGGATGCGCTGGGCTCGTCGAACAGATTGAATTTTCCGGGCTTGTTGATCAGGCGCAGCAGCGACAAGCGTTTAGCTTCGCCTCCGGAGATATTCGATGCATTTTCGCTGACCTGCCGTGTCGTCACGAGCTCATCCAGTTCCAGTTGCCGTATGGCTCTGGGCAAATCCGGCGATGCGCTGCCTCCGAACAGAACCGATTGTTCAAAAGAGCCTTCCAGAAACCGTGGTTGTTGAGGACAGTATCTCAAGGCGTCCAAGTGCGCTTGACCGGTCAAAAATGAGACCGGCACCGCGTCGATACTCAGTTGGTCTCGCGTTAATGCATCAAGCCCGGCGAGGGCTTCCAGAAAAGTGGTCTTGCCTGCGCCGCTAGGGCCCGTAACGGCCACTGACTGCCCTTGGGTAAACGCCAGGGAGCGCTTGATCGACAGGCGAAGCGATCCCGTTCCTGCCACTTCGCAGGCTCCGAGTTCCAGGACAGAGGACCGCTGCAAATCAACCCGCGCCAGCCGATTGCTGCAATCGAAATTCGGAAGTGATAGCAGACCCTGAAATTGACGCTGGTCTGCAAGGAACTGATCAAGCACACGATACCCTTCAGTCAAAGTTGAAATACTGACCAGATAACTCCCCGCGATTGAAAAAATGGCAACCAGCTGCCCGACACTGATACTGGGCTGCCCCGACAGTTGGTCCACGACGCCCCAGTAGAGCAAGCCCCCAGTGGAAAGGCTTACGAACAGTATCTTGGCGGTGCTCAGCAGGCCGCCGGATGATGCCGTCGTCATCGCCGCGTTGGCATAACGTCCGAACGCCGCATTCAACGGGTGCAGGGCCGTAGGTATGGCACTTTCCAGTTTTATGATTTTCCCCGCGTTGAGGGTGTTGTAGAGGTGGGCACTTAAATCGTCTTCCTGCTCATTGACAGCATCGATGTGCTTTCTCCGCCATCTGATGATTTTATGGGTGGCAGCCAGATAGATCATTCCGAATGCCGTCATGCTCAAGAAAACTCCAATGCCCCCTATGTAAATAAAAGCAGTCCCAACAACTATGAATTCCAACAGTACGGGGAGCGCAATGGTCACCATGAACGTCAGTAGTTGTTCGTGAGCAGTAATTCCGCGCTCAACCGATTTGATGAAGTGGCCGATTCTCCAAGAATTGAATAACGAAAACTCCTTGCCGATGAGTTCGGTGATCCACTCCTTGGAAGCGTTCATGATAATGCCCTGTACCAGTTTGGACAGTGCATGGATTTGCAGTGGAGTGATGATCGCGTGAATACATCCCGCGACAATCAGGCCTGTCGTCAGTGCGAGCAGTGTGCTGGAGGCTGGACTTTTATTGCCTTGCAGGGTGTCGATGATGGTTCCAAGTAACAATGGAGGGGCGAGCGTGATGAGTTTGAGTGCGATGATTGTTGCGACGGTGAATATCAGAAGCGTCGTATGTTTTTCGCATGCGGTTTTAATAAGCGTTTGTATAGATAGCATACGACCGTCCGTGAGGAGCTGCGGTTTAGGCATTAACTGGTGTGTTAGCGGTGCGCGAAGGGCGTGCGCGTATGAAGTTATATGAATAGCAGTCGGTTTTTGGATGTGCTAGATCCCAACATCCGACGTTGTTGTGGGGGGCTTCCTGACAATCGGTAAGACGTATCTGAAGGAAAAGCTGCCGCGTATTTTTACGTGCATTTGTCAGGGCAGGATTTGTAGGGGGTTAACTTAAGGGGCGTCCACACATCCTGAAAGTCGGCCGTATTTTTCGGCTAGCCCATTGTGGCGAGGGAGCTTGCTCCCGCTGGGCTGCGTAGCAGCCCCGAAGCCGGCCAGCTCGGTGTATCAGGCTGGCCGCATCCAGCCCTTTAAGGGTCGCTTCGCAACCCAGCGGGAGCAAGCTCCCTCGCCACAGCTGTGCTTGGCTGATTGCTCAGCCCACCCAAGCCCCCGCATTCACAAGATTCACCGGCCGTTCACCCGCCAGTGCCGCCAACAGATTGTCCACCGCACAGCGCGCCATCGCCTCCCGTGTCTCGTGGGTGGCCGAGCCCATGTGCGGTGTCGCCACCACGTTATCCATTTGCAACAGCGGCGAATCCGCATCCAAGGGTTCACGCTCGAACACGTCCAGCCCCGCACCACGAATCTGCCCGCTGCGCAGGGCGTCGATCAGTGCGGCTTCATCCACCACCTTGCCCCGGGAGATATTGATGAAGATGGTCTCGGGACGCATCCGGGCAAACGCCTGCGCGCCGACCAGCCCTTGGGTTTCAGCCGTCAGGGGCAAGGTCAGGCAAATGAAGTCGGCCTGCCGAAACAATGTTTCGAGGCTGCAATAGCGTGCGTTGAAACGCTGTTCAACCTCAGGCTTGGGCGAATGGCTGTGGTAGAGGACCGGCATGCCGAAGCCGAAGTGCCCGCGCTGGGCCAAGGCTTCACCGATGCGGCCCATGCCGATGATGCCCAGGGTCTTGCCATGGACGTCGCTGCCAAAATGCTTGGGGCCGATGCTCTGTTGCCAGCCGCCAGCACGCACCAGGTTGGCCAGCTCCACCACGCGGCGGGCCGTTGCCAGGATCAGGGCAAAGCCGGTGTCTGCGGTGGTTTCGGTGAGCACGTCCGGGGTGTTGGTGAGCAGGATCCGGCGTTCGGTCAGGTAGTCGATGTCGTAGTTGTCGACCCCCACCGAGACGCTGGCAATGGCTTGCAGGTTCGGCGCCAGGTCCAGCAACGGTGCGTCCAGCTTGAGGCTGGCCCCCAGCAAGCCATGGGCGCTGGACAGGGCCTCGCGCAGTTGCGCCAGGCCCTGCGTGTCGAGGCGCTCGATGAGCGTGACCTGGGCCTGCGCTTGCAGACGGGCCATCAGTTGCGCTGACAGCGCTTTGTACAACACCACGTGCTTTTTCATGGGCAGGTCTCGATTCAGGAATGGGCGGACGCCGAGCGTGGCGTCACGGTTTTGGACTCGGCCCGGTCACTGGCGCCGGGCTTGAGGGCGAGGGTCAGCACCACTGACATCAACAACGCGCCGCTCATCAGCAAGAACGACATGCCAGGGGAGCCGGTGGAGCCGTTGAGGTAACCCACCAGGTAGGAACCGCCGAACGAACCCAGCGCACCCATGCTGTTGATCAACGCCATGGCACCGCCGGCGACATTGGCGGGAAGGATTTCTGGAACGATGGCGAAGAATGGCCCGTACGGGGCGTACATGCAGGCCCCGGCGATCACCAGCAGGCTATAGGACCACCAGAAATGCTCAGGCCCTAGCAGGTAGGAGGCGTAGAACGCGATGGAGGCGACCAGCAGCGGTGGCCAGACGAAGCGCTTGCGTTTTTGAGCCTTGTCCGATGCCCAGGACACGACCAGCATACCGATCACCGCCGCCAGGTAGGGCAGCGACGACAGCCATCCGGCCTCGACCATGCTCATCTGCAAGCCGGCCTTGAGAATTGAAGGCAACCACAGCACAAAGCCGTAGACGCCGATGCTCCAGCAGAAAAATTGCAACGCCAGGATGATGACCTTGGGCGAGCGGAAGGCTTCGGCATAGTTCTTCACGGCCTTGATGCCGACCTGTTCGGCTGCCAGTGCGCTTTCCAGGTCCTGTTTTTCCTGGTCGCTGAGCCACTTGGCCTGGGCCGGACGATCATCGGCCAGACGCCACCAGATAAAGGCCCAGAGCACTGCCGGCAGGCCTTCGATGATGAACATCCAGCGCCAGTCGAATTGCTGCACCAGGTAACCCGACACCACCGACATCCACAGCATGGTCACCGGGTTGCCGAGGATCAGGAAGGTATTGGCGCGCGAGCGTTCTGCCCGGGTGAACCAATGACACAGATACACCAGCATCGCCGGCATCACGGCGGCTTCGACCACGCCGAGCATGAAGCGGATCACGATCAGCCAATACGCGTTGGAGACCACGCCTGTCAGCGTTGCCAGCGAACCCCAGAGGATCAGGCTGACGAAGATCAGCTTCTTCACGCTGTGCTTTTGCGCGTAGATCGCCCCCGGTACTTGGAAGAAGAAGTAGCCGAGGAAAAACAGCGCCCCCAGCAATGACGACAGCCCAGGGGTGATCATCAGGTCCTTGGCCATGCCCGAAGCGGCGGCGAACCCGTAGTTGGCCCGATCCAGGTAGGCCAGGCTGTAGGTGATGAACACGATGGGCATGATGTACCACCAGCGACGGGTGGCGAGGTTGAGCGTTTGCATGTCTTTGACTCCTGAGCTTGTTGTTTTTGTTTGCAGCAGGTGTGTTTTGCGGTGGCCTCTATCGCGAGCAAGCTTGCTCGCGATGGGCGGTTTCAAATTCAGCCAGTAACTCCGTTCGGGTCGGCAAACCCTCCATGTCTCCGCGGCTCTGTACTGCGCGGCTGCCAATCCAGTTGGCGCGCTGCACGGCCTCGGTGATGGCGCGGCCTTCGAGCAACGCACTGACCAGACCGACGGCGAAGCCATCGCCGGCGCCCACGGTGTCTACCACCCGGGCCACCGGCACGCCGGCGACAACGCCTTCGTCCAGGAGCGTGCGGTAATAGGCGCCGTCCGCGCCGAGCTTGATCACCACGGCTTCGGCGCCTTGGTCCAGATAAAACGCGGCGATGTCGGCCGGGTCATCGAACCCGGTCAGCAACCGCCCTTCGCTGAGCCCCGGCAAGACCCAGTGGGCGAGGGCGGCGAGGCGATTGATTTCGCTGATCATCGTCGACTCGCTGGCCCACAGGCTCGGTCGCAGATTGGGGTCGAACGACAGGCTGCGACCGGCCTCGCGCATACGTGTCATCAGTTCAAAGGACATGCCACGGGCCGTAGCCGACAGCGCCGGCACGATGCCGGTCGCGTGCAAATGACGGGCGCCAAGCAGCGGTGGCGCGATGGATTCGATCGACAGGCAACTGGCCGCCGAACCACGGCGGAAATACTCGACCTGCGGGTCGCTACCATCGTCGGTACGGGATTTGAACTGGAACCCGGTGGGGCGCTCCGGATCGACTGCCACATGGCGACAGTCCAGGCCTTCGTTCTCCAGCGTCCGGGTGACGAAACGCCCCAGGGAATCGGCGCCGACCCGGCTCAGCCACGCCACGTTGAAGCCAAGCCGCGACAGGCCAATGGCGACATTGCTGTCGGCCCCGGCGATGCGTTTGTGAAAGTGATCGACGCAGGCCAGGTCACCGTTCTGGTCGGCCACCAGCATCGCCATGGTTTCGCCGAACGACAACACATCGTACTCAGACATGGGCAGGCTCCCGGCGTGGCTGCCCGAGGCGGGCAAGGGTGGCGACATGTTCGGCGGTCAATTGCAGCAAGTCGTCGCCTTGCAAGGGGTACTCGGCGGCGCGCATCACGCCGGTTGGCATCTGCTTGAGCAACTGCTCCCAAAGATGCAGGTCCGCCATTGCCGGGGGCACCGCAACCAGTTTGCCGTCGGCGCGCCGGGCCACGGCCTTGCAGTGCACATAAACCACATGCCGTCCGAGCTGCCGGGCCGCCACGGCGGCCGATTGGTCCTGCCATTGCCAGTTGCCAATGTCGAAGGTCATGCCGATGGGCAACCCAAGCTGCTCAGCTGCGGCGAAGAACCGTTGCAAGGGTTCGATTCGCCCGCCCTGCAAGGTCTGGTCGTTTTCCACCAGAAGCTGTACCGGGCTTGTGGCGAGCGCATCCGCCAGGGCTGACAGGTCATGGGAGTCGCTGAAATGACCGAGTGAGACTTTCAGCCAAGTCGAGCCGAACGTCTCGGCGCGTTGCAAGGCAGGCGTCAGGGCGGCATTAGGTTTGGACCGGCCCGCCAGCCACAGCTCGAGCGGGGATGAAAAAATGCTTTGCAGACCTTGGGCCTGGGCATTGGCGGCCAGTTCGGCGGGCTGTTCGGTGGTGAGCAGTTCTTCGCGCCATTCGATCCGCGAGGCCCCGGCGGCCGCCAGCAGAGGGATGAAGCTGCCTTGGCCATGTTGCCGCACCAGGTCGGCGCCGTAGCTGGAAAGGCTGATGGAAACGTCTGGTTTGTGCATTGTTGTTATACCTCTGAAACCGGTTTCAGTTTGGTTCAAAAAAATTTATGGGGTGTGCTTCAGGGCCTCAATCACCGAAGAACGCCAGACGTCGACCCGCGCACAATCAACCGCGCCGCAAAATCCAGGGTCCGTACCGGCCCGGTGTCGCCGCGCAGGCGCTTGAGCAGACACTCGAAGGCTTGGGCACCCATTTCCGCCGTGGGTTGGGCGAGGGCGGTGATGCCGCTGCCGACCAAGGGGTACCAGTCCAGATCGTCGAGCGCGATCAGGCCGATGTCGTCGAACAAATGGCAGCCCAGTTCACGCAAGACTTGAGTGGCAGCCAACGCGGCAATGCCATTGGCGCAGAACAGCGCCTTGGGGCCGTGGCCTGGCTGGGCGAGAAAGGTCTTGATGCGCGTGGCCAACTGGTCGCAGATCTCCACGACGACGCCGGCCAAAGCTGGGCGTCGAGCGACTCCGTTGGTGAAACTGTCGACCCGCTCGATCCGCGAACTGGTGCCGTCGAACGGCTCGGTTACCAGCAGCAGATCGCGGTAGCCTCGTTGTTCAAGATGTTCGAGCGCCATCTCGACAGCGGCAGGGTTGTCCAGCCCCACCAAGTCGCTTTCGAGCCGGTCGACCTTGCGATCCACCAGCACCAGGGGCATTTCACGGCGTAGTTCCAGCAGTTCGTCACGATGATGGCCAAGGGTGTTCACGATCAGGCCTTCGATGTTGTACGCGCGCAACAGCGCCAGGTGCTGGCGTTCCTGCTCGTCATCGCGGTCGGTGTTACACACCACCAGGCTATAGCCATGGCGGCGGCAAGCGGTTTCCACGCCATGCATGACGGCAATTGAATAGGGGTTGCGGATATCGGCCACCAGCATGCCGATCAGACGGGTGCGGCCGCGCTTGAGGCCACGGGCCATCTGGTTTGGGCGATAGCCCAGCTCGCTGATCGCCTGCTCGATGCGTCGGGCGATGGCCTCGGAGAGCAGGGCGCGGTCTTCGCCAATGAAGCGCGAGACGCTGGCCTTGGATACCCCGGCGCGCTCGGCGACATCAAGCATGGTCACGCGACTGCGCTGGGCGGCGGAGAAAGAATTCACGGATAGAAACCTGCTTATTGGAATTATTGAGCGGTTCTGAAACCGGTTTCAGGAAACATCAGAATCCAGATGCCCGTCAAGCGGATCTCGACATGAGTGCGACCGACGGTGGTGAGCTCTAAGCGACGAATCAGCGGGAGGAGGGAAGAAAGGCCCCGACATACTGTGGCGAGGGAGCTTGCTCCCGCTCGGCTGCGCAGCAGTCGCCATTCGTGCTGGCGCGGTTTAGCTGCCAGATCGCGGTGTGTGGTTTTTGGGGCTGCTGCGCAGCCCAGCGGGAGCAAGCTCCCTCGCCACATGTGTTACCGACGCCATTGCTCTGTGGGAGCGAGCTTGCTCGCGATGGCGCCTATGAAAACGCTGGAATCAGTCCTGTCTTACATAGGTCCCTGTACCCCGCAGAATGTTCTGCAACGTCAGTTCCACTTCGGCCAAGTCCGCCGCATCGCTGTCATGAGTGATTTCCAAGACATCATCACCATTGAGCGCATCGGCGTCCGCTGCGGCAATTTCGATCTTCAGCAGGGTCGGGCTGAGCGTCACCTTCACCCCATCAAGCGTCGAAGGCTCGCCATCCAGGGTGATTTCCAATTCGTCTTCGTCGGGGTAGCGGGTCATCAGGAACATGTCGCCCTGGGCGCTGTGGCAGCAGAGCATGGCCATGTTGTCTTCTTCTTCATCACACGGGTTGGCGATCAGAAGGGCGGTGGTCATTTTCATGGTGATGGCTCCAGGATCGAGTGCACCTGCGGGGTGCAAAAAGTGGATTCTGCCAGTGCGAACGATTTTCTGCTGGTTTACCGCCTCGGGGTGCCGTTTGGTCCCCAGCCTGCTAGGGTTGTCCGGTGCGTACCGGCTGTTTAGCTAGCCGATGACCGAATATGTCGCAGCGCTGCAAGCAGGCACGTTGTCGCACTCGTTAAGCTGCGCAACGGATGTGCACCTGCAAAAGCCACCCCCGGGTGCTTTTTGCAGGTGTCCATGACATGAAATTACATGGAAAAGGATGTGACCTGCGGGTCTCGTCCAGCTTCACCCACCTGTCATTCTGTTTCCTCTGCCCGAGAATCAGGAACGGGATGGCCGACAGCCCTGCAAGGGGTTGCACGCGACGCTTTCATCAATAACAAGCCCAAGCGGAGTACCACAGATGGCGTTCTTCACCGCAGCCAGCAAAGCCGACTTCCAGCATCAACTGCAAGCGGCACTGGCGCAGCACATCAGTGAACAGGCACTGCCACAAGTGGCGCTGTTCGCTGAACAATTCTTCGGCATCATTTCCCTCGATGAACTTACCCAGCGCCGGTTGTCTGACCTCGCCGGCTGCACCTTGTCCGCCTGGCGCCTGCTTGAGCGCTTCGATCACACGCAACCGCAAGTGCGTGTCTACAACCCCGATTACGAACGCCACGGTTGGCAGTCGACCCACACCGCGGTCGAAGTGCTGCACCACGACCTGCCGTTCCTGGTGGATTCGGTACGTACCGAGCTGAACCGCCGCGGCTACAGCATTCATACCCTGCAAACCACCGTGCTGAGCGTGCGTCGCGGCAGCAAGGGCGAGTTGCTGGAAATCCTGCCCAAAGGCACCCAGGGCGACGACATCCTGCAAGAGTCGTTGATGTACCTGGAGATCGACCGCTGTGCCAACGCCGCCGAACTCAATGTCCTGAGCAAAGAACTTGAGCAAGTGCTGGGCGAAGTGCGGGTCGCGGTGGCTGATTTCGAACCGATGAAGGCCAAGGTCCAGGAAATCCTGTCGAGCCTGGACAACAGTGCCTACGCCACCGATGCCGATGAAAAAGCTGAAATCAAAAGCTTCCTGGAATGGCTGGTGGGCAACCACTTCACCTTCCTGGGCTACGAAGAGTTTGTGGTGCGCGATGAAGCCGACGGCGGCCACATCGAGTACAACCCCGATTCGTTCCTCGGCCTGACCAAATTGCTGCGCGCCGGCCTCACCGCCGATGACCTGCGCATCGAAGACTACGCGGTCAATTACCTGCGCGAACCGACCCTGTTGTCGTTCGCCAAGGCCGCGCACCCGAGCCGCGTGCACCGTCCGGCCTACCCGGACTACGTGTCGATCCGCGAGATCGACGCTGACGGCAAGGTCATCAAGGAATGCCGCTTCATGGGCCTGTACACCTCCTCGGTGTATGGCGAGAGCGTGCGGGTCATTCCGTACATCCGCCGCAAGGTCGCGGAAATCGAGCGTCGCTCCGGCTTCCAGGCCAAAGCGCACCTGGGCAAGGAATTGGCCCAAGTGGTGGAAGTACTGCCGCGTGACGATTTATTCCAGACCCCGGTGGACGAGCTGTTCAGCACCGTCATGTCCATCGTGCAGATCCAGGAGCGCAACAAGATCCGCGTGTTCCTGCGCAAAGACCCGTATGGCCGGTTCTGCTACTGCCTGGCCTATGTGCCTCGTGATATCTATTCCACCGAAGTGCGCCAGAAGATCCAGCAAGTGCTGATGGATCGCCTGAAGGCGTCGGACTGCGAATTCTGGACCTTCTTCTCCGAATCCGTGCTGGCCCGTGTACAGCTGATCCTGCGGGTGGACCCGAAGAACCGTCTCGACATCGATCCGGTCCTGCTGGAAAAAGAAGTGGTCCAGGCCTGCCGCAGCTGGAAGGACGACTACGCCAGCCTGGTCATCGAAAGCTTCGGCGAAGCCCAGGGCACCAACGTACTGTCGGATTTCCCGAAAGGCTTCCCGGCCGGCTATCGTGAGCGTTTCGCCGCGCACTCGGCCGTGGTCGACATGCAGCACCTGCTGAGCCTGAACGAAAAAAATCCGCTGGTGATGAGTTTCTACCAGCCGCTGGGCCAGGTCTCCGGCCAGCGCGAGTTGCACTGCAAGCTGTATCACGCCGACACGCCGCTGGCGCTGTCCGACGTGTTGCCGATCCTGGAAAACCTCGGTCTGCGGGTGCTGGGCGAGTTCCCGTACCGCCTGCGCCACACCAATGGCCGCGAGTTCTGGATTCATGACTTCGCATTCACCGCTGCCGAAGGCCTGGACCTGGATATCCAGCAGCTCAACGACACCTTGCAGGACGCTTTCGTCCACATCGTGAGCGGCGATGCCGAAAACGATGCGTTCAACCGCCTGGTGCTGACCGCCGGCCTGCCGTGGCGCGACGTGGCGCTGCTGCGTGCCTACGCCCGTTACCTGAAACAGATCCGCCTGGGCTTCGACCTGGGCTACATCGCCAGCACCCTGAACAACCACACCGACATCGCTCGTGAGCTGACCCGGTTGTTCAAGACCCGCTTCTACCTGGCGCGCAAGCTCAGTGGCGACGACCTGGAAGACAAGCAACTGCGTCTGGAACAGGCGATCCTCACGGCGCTGGACGACGTCCAGGTGCTCAACGAAGACCGCATCCTGCGTCGCTACCTGGACCTGATCAAGGCCACCCTGCGGACCAACTTCTACCAGACCGACGCCAACGGCCAGAACAAGTCCTACTTCAGCTTCAAGTTCAACCCGCACCTGATCCCGGAACTGCCGAAACCGGTGCCCAAGTTCGAGATCTTCGTGTACTCGCCACGGGTCGAAGGCGTGCACTTGCGCTTCGGTAACGTGGCTCGCGGCGGCCTGCGCTGGTCCGACCGTGAAGAAGACTACCGCACCGAAGTGCTCGGCCTGGTAAAAGCCCAGCAAGTGAAGAACTCGGTCATCGTGCCGGTGGGCGCCAAGGGTGGTTTCCTGCCGCGTCGCCTGCCGCTGGGCGGCAGCCGGGACGAGATCGCGGCCGAGGGCATCGCCTGCTACCGCATCTTCATCTCGGGCCTGTTGGACATCACCGACAACCTCAAGGACGGCGCCCTGGTGCCACCGGCCAACGTCGTGCGTCACGACGACGATGACCCGTACCTGGTGGTGGCGGCGGACAAAGGCACCGCGACCTTCTCCGACATCGCCAACGGCATCGCCATCGACTACGGCTTCTGGCTCGGCGATGCGTTTGCGTCCGGCGGTTCGGCCGGTTACGACCACAAGAAAATGGGCATCACCGCCAAGGGTGCGTGGGTGGGCGTGCAGCGCCACTTCCGTGAGCGCGGCATCAATGTCCAGGAAGACAGCATCACCGTGGTGGGCGTCGGCGACATGGCCGGCGACGTGTTCGGCAACGGCTTGCTGATGTCCAATAAGCTGCAATTGGTGGCCGCGTTCAACCATCTGCACATCTTCATCGACCCGAACCCGGAGCCGGCCAGCAGCTTTGCCGAGCGCCAGCGCTTGTTCGACCTGCCGCGTTCGGCCTGGACCGACTACGACACCAGCATCATGTCCGAAGGCGGCGGTATCTTCTCGCGCAGCGCGAAGAGCATTGCCATTTCGCCACAGATGAAAGAGCGCTTCGACATCAAGGCCGACAAGCTGACCCCGACCGAACTGCTCAACGCCTTGCTCAAGGCGCCGGTGGATCTGTTGTGGAATGGCGGTATCGGCACCTACGTCAAGGCCAGCAGCGAAAGCCACGCCGACGTTGGCGACAAGGCCAACGATGCACTGCGTGTGAACGGTAACGAGCTGCGCTGCAAAGTGGTCGGCGAGGGCGGCAACCTGGGCATGACCCAACTGGGTCGCGTCGAGTTCGGCCTCAATGGCGGCGGTTCCAACACCGACTTCATCGACAACGCCGGTGGCGTGGACTGCTCCGACCACGAAGTGAATATCAAGATCCTGCTCAACGAAGTGGTGCAGGCTGGCGACATGACCGACAAGCAACGCAACCAGTTGCTGGCGAGCATGACCGACGAAGTCGGTAACCTGGTGTTGGGCAATAACTACAAGCAGACCCAGGCCCTGTCCCTGGCGGCACGCCGCGCCTTCGTGCGGATCGCCGAATACAAGCGCCTGATGAACGACCTGGAAGCCCGCGGCAAGCTGGATCGCGCCATCGAGTTCCTGCCGGCTGAAGAGGCGATCAACGAGCGCGTCTCGGCGGGCCATGGCCTGACCCGTGCCGAACTGTCGGTGCTGATCTCCTACAGTAAAATCGACCTCAAGGAAGCGCTGCTCAACTCCCTGGTTCCGGACGACGATTACCTGACCCGTGACATGGAGACGGCGTTCCCGCCGACGCTGGTGAGCAAGTTCTCCGAGGCCATGCGTCGCCATCGCCTCAAACGCGAGATCGTCAGCACCCAGATCGCCAACGACCTGGTCAACCACATGGGCATCACCTTCGTTCAAAGGCTCAAGGAGTCTACGGGCATGAGCCCGGCGAACGTGGCGGGCGCGTATGTAATCGTTCGGGATATCTTCCACCTCCCGCACTGGTTCCGTCAGATCGAAGCCCTGGACCATCAGGTTTCCGCCGACGTGCAACTGGAGCTGATGGATGAGCTGATGCGCCTGGGTCGTCGCGCGACGCGCTGGTTCCTGCGTAGCCGCCGCAACGAGCAGAACGCTGCCCGTGACGTCGCTCACTTCGGTCCGCACCTGGCGGCGTTGGGCCTCAAGCTCGACGAACTGCTGGAAGGCCCGACCCGCGAAGGCTGGCAGACCCGCTACCAAGCGTACGTGGCAGCCGGGGTGCCGGAATTGTTGGCGCGCATGGTTGCTGGTACCGCCCACCTGTACACCTTGCTGCCGATCATCGAGGCGTCCGACGTCACCGGGCAGAATGCTGCCGATGTGGCCAAGGCCTACTTCGCCGTGGGCAGCGCCCTGGACATCACCTGGTACCTGCAACAGATCAGCGCACTGCCGGTGGAAAACAACTGGCAGGCCCTGGCCCGCGAAGCGTTCCGCGATGACATCGACTGGCAGCAACGGGCGATCACCATCTCGGTCCTTCAGGAAGGCGATGGCACCCAGGACGTGGAAACCCGCCTGGCGCTGTGGCTGGAGCAGCATCACGAAATGGTCGAGCGCTGGCGCGCCATGCTGGTGGACATCCGTGCCGCCAGCGGCACCGACTACGCCATGTACGCGGTTGCCAACCGCGAGCTGCTGGACCTGGCGTTGAGTGGTCAGGCGGTCGTGACGGCCAACTGATCCTGCGTTGAATAAAAAAGCCCCGCATCGAGAGATGCGGGGCTTTTTTTCGTTTTTTTCTCGAAATTGACAGATAAAGCCGTTGCGGCATGCCTGTCGGTGGACCGCGCTAGGGTTTTGTCTTCGCGTCGGTCGAGACGACGCGATCATAACCGACAGGGTGTGACGCCTCGGTGGGCACCCATAGCCGTTCGCTTCGACATTTCAATTTCACGCCTTTGCGCGGTGCCATGACCCGGGTGGTCTCCAGGCACATTTCCTTGGTCGCGTAGGTTGGCTGCATCTTTCGTTCCTCCACGCAACCTTCGATACCACTGCAGATAGTCATGACCACAATGTATACCGTCATCATCCTGGTATTGCTCCCATCGAAACGATGCGATTGATGCGTCCTGCGTCAGCCTTCTCTGGCTTAAACGAGTAGCAATGACAGGCGGATGATGAGCCTGTATCCAAGCTCCCAGCAATGGCGTATTGATGCCTTCTGTCGGGAAAATGACGATATTTTCACAATTGTTATTTATGTCAAAAATGCCGCCAATATGTTGGCGAAAAAAAGATGTCGGGCGGGTTAAAGCTATGGGCAAAGCTGCCAGTTACGTGTCGATGGATGTCGCGAGCCGAGCCCACATCCGTCAGGCGCGACACGCTTACCGTGGGCCTTTACCCGCATTCGGGGCTTCGCCCGAAGGTGCTGGAAAGCCATGATGCTTCGCGGACCACACCACCACTAACGTCACCAGCAGAAGACCCACTAGCACAGGGGCGAATACCGCGACACCGCGGTGATCGAGCAGCAAGCCTCCGATGATCCCCCCACCGGCGATGGCCAGGTTCCAGGCCGTGACCAGCATCGATTGGGCTACATCTGCCGCCTCTCCCCCCGTCTTGGCAATTGCGGTTTGGAACAGTGTTCCCGCGCCGCCAAAAGCGATCCCCCAGGCGCCCGCCGCGATATAGACCGCAACCAGGCTATCGCTGAGCCCCCACAGCATCAGCGCCGCGATGGCGAACAGGCACGTGCCGGCGAGCGTCAATGGCCGAAGGTGCCGGTCAATCAGTACGCCGACGATCCAGATACCCACCAGTGACGCGACGCCGAAAACCAGCAATACGCGTTCTGTCCGGTCCGCCAGCCCGGCCGCGCCCAGGAACGGGGCGATATAGGTAAACAGAATGTTGTGCGCCAGCACGAACGAAAGCACCACGAGCAGTACGGGCCGAACGCCGGGCAGCGTGACGACATGACCCAAGCCAAAGCGCTTGTTCGCGGCTTGCCCAGGAAAATCAGGCACCTTGAGGCGCACCCAGACCATCAAGGCCACGGCGAATAGACTCATGATCGCGAAGCTCATGCGCCAACCGATCAGGTTGCCCAGCAAGATGCCGGCAGGTACGCCCAGGGATAACGCCAGTGGCGCACCGACCATGGCTATCGCAATGGCCCGGCCTTTCTGGTGCTCGGGCACCATGCGCGCGGCATAGCCTGCCAGCAAGGCCCAGAGCAGCCCGGCTGATACCCCGCCCAACAGCCGGGCGATGATCGTCAAGACGTAGCTGGTGGAAAGTGTGGTGACCGTGTTGGCGACGGCGAAACCGGCGATGGCGAGCAACAGAAGAGACCGGCGCCGCACGCCCTGGGTCGCGGCCGTCAGTGGAATGGCCGCCAGCAGCGAGCCGATTGCGTAGACCGTCACCAGTTGGCCGGCCAGCGCTTCGGAAATGGCCAGGCCTTCACTGATTTGGGGCAGGAGGCCAGCGGGCAGCGCTTCGGTCAGGATCGTGACGAAGGCCGCCAAGGCCAGGGCAAACAGTGACCCGATGGGCAGCGGCGCGGCTTCGACAGCTGCTTGCGCAGGTGCAGCGATATGGGGGTTTGCAATCGTCATGTTTCACCTATCGATAGCGGGTTTCATACATGCCGACTACGGTAGGGGGCCGTCCACGACGGGACAAGAATGCTAGAGTGCCGAACACATCGGAAAAAATGTCCGTAATGGAGTGGCAATGGAATCGCTGAGTGGCATTGAGTTTTTTGTCCGGGCCGCTGAAACCCGCAGCTTTTCAGAGGCCGGACGGGCGCTGGGCATTTCTTCCTCGGCGGTGGGCAAGAGCGTCGCCCGATTGGAGGCGCGGCTGGGGGTGCGTTTGTTTCATCGCAGCACGCGAAGCATCACGCTGACTGCCGAGGGCGCGCTTTTTCTTGAGCGCTGTCGGCGCATTCTCTGCGAAGTGGAGGCGGCCGAACTGGAACTGTCCGAGACCCGGAAGGCGCCCAGCGGTAAATTGCGGGTGAGTCTGCCGCTCGTTGCAGATTTGGTGATGCCCACGTTGATAGCCTTCATGCGCCGCTATCCAAGCATTGAACTGGACCTGGATTTTTCCGATCGGCTGGTGGATATCATTGAGGAAGGCTTCGATGCGGTCATTCGTACCGGAGAGCCGAACGATTCGCGGTTGATGTCCCGTCCATTGGGCCCGTTCAAGCTGGTGGTGGTGGGTTCACCCCGTTATTTTGCCGAACACGGTACGCCGCGGGTCCCCGCTGATCTGCTGCGCCATGCCTGCCTGCTGTATAAATTTCCCAGCACGGGCAGGTTGCAGGCCTGGCCGGTCAGGCAGGAAGGGGAGGCTGAACTCAACCTCCCGGCCACCCTGCTGTGCAATACCACCGAGGCGTTGTTGCATGGGGTGCGCGATGCCTTGGGAATTGCCTGCGTCCCGGACTTTACGGTGCGCGATGCGATCGCCGGGGGTGAGCTGGTCACCGTGCTGGACGACTTCAACCAGCATCAGAGTACGCTCCGTATGCTGTGGCCATCCAGCAAACATCTCGCCCCGAAGCTGCGGGTGTTCATTGATTTCATGCATGCCGAGTTGTTCAAGCGTTGAGCGATGTGGCCTGGGCAGCTCAAGGCATTGCCCTTGCCCGGTATGAACCTTCCGGCAACACAGCGCTCACTTGTTAAGTCGTCGCGTTTGATTTTGCCGATAAGGATTTCGCATGCTGCCAACCTCTTCATCGATTCCCTTGAGCCCTCCTGTCGAGCGCGAGTTCAGCGTGCGGGCGGTCAGCACGGGCATCGTGCTCGGTATCCTGCTGACACCCTCCAATGTATACGCGGGGTTGAAGATCGGTTGGTCGTTCAACATGTCGATCATCGCCCTGCTGATCGGCTATGGCATCTGGCAGGGCCTGGCCCGGCGTTCAACCGACGGGCTGCCCTGGACGCTGCACGAAAGCAACATCAACCAGACGGTGGCTTCTGCCGCTGCGTCGATCATTTCCGGTGGACTGGTCGCGCCCATTCCGGCCTACACGTTGCTGACCGGCGAACAGTTGGATGTTATCCCGATGGTTGCCTGGGTCTTCTCGGTGAGCTTCCTGGGAATCTGGATTGCGTGGTACCTGCGCCCGTCGCTGCTCAACGACAAGGCGCTGAAATTTCCCGAAGGGATGGCGACCCTGGAAACCCTGCTACATATCTACAACCATGGTCATGAGGCGGCGACGCGTTTGAAGGTGCTGCTCAGTGCCGCATTGCTGTCCGCAACGGTCAAGTGGGTGGACACCTTTTTCTGGGCCATTCCACGTTGGTCGCCCAACAGCCACTTGGAGCGCCTGACCTTTACCGCTGACCCTTCGCTGCTGTTGGTGGGGTTTGGTGGGATCATCGGTATTCGGGTTGGCCTGACGCTGCTGCTTGGCGCCGTGCTGGCGTGGGGTGGGCTGGCGCCGTGGCTGCTGGAGCAGGGGCTGGTGCAATTGCCGCAAGGCAGCAGCGGCCCGCAGTTCGCTGCGTTGGTGGAATGGTTGCTGTGGCCCGGCGTCAGTCTGATGGTGTGTTCGACGCTGGCCTCCCTGGCGATTCGTCTGTGGGCCTTGCATGCGTCGACCAAGGCGGGCGGCGCGGCGATATGGACGCGGCCCAAGGCAGGGCCTGCCAGCGGTTTTCTGTTGGCGATTGTCTTGGTGGTCGGCCTGCAGACGCTGTTGTTCGGTATCAGCCCGTGGATGGCATTGCTGACCATTCCCCTGGCGATTTGCCTGGCGGCCGTGGCGGCGAGAGTGGTGGGCGCGACGGGTATCCCGCCTATCGGTGCCATCGGTCAATTATCCCAACTGAGCTTCGGCATCGTCGCACCGGGGCAGGTGCCGATCAATTTGATGAGCGCTAACACTGCCGGAGGTTCAGCCGGCCAGTGCACGGATTTGATGAATGATTTCAAGGTGGGCCGGGCGATTGGTGCGACGCCGCGCAAGCAGTTGTTCGCCCAGACGCTGGGGATTTTCGTCGGTAGCATTGTTGGCGTATTGGCCTATCTGGCGTTGATCCCCGATCCTCAAGCCATGCTGCTCTCCGAAGAGTGGCCGGCCCCGGCGGTCGCCACATGGAAAGCCGTGGCGCAAACCTTGACCCATGGCCTGGATTCGTTGTCGGTGAGCATCCGCTGGGCGATTTTCGTCGGCGGTGCGGTCGGTTTGCTGCTGGGCGTTTTCGACAGCCTGTTGCCCGAGCGTCGCGCCCGTTATCTTCCCAGCACGGCGGCTTTGGGCCTGGCATTCGTCTTGCCCGCCTCGATATCACTGATGATGGCCCTCGGTGCGGTGCTCACGTGGGCTGTGAGCAGCCGCTGGCCGAGCCTTACTGAACGCTTTGCCATCACCGCTGCCGCCGGATTGATTGCCGGAGAGAGCATGACCGGCGTGGGGGCTTCGTTGTGGCAGATGATGGGCGGCTAGCGGATTTGGCCGGATGATTACCCGTGTCTTCGTCGAAAACCTCCCAGCGCCAAGCCTCTAGAACTTTTTAGGCGCCGACAGGGGATGTTCGCTGCACGGTTTGTGCGAAGCGTGCGGCTTGGGCAGGGGAAGCAGCGACGCCAGTTCTTCCTCGACGATTTGATTGCTCATGGTCAATTCCAATTCGGGGCAATCAATGCTGAGCCAATCGCCATGCTGCAGTGGCACCGGCGTAGTGCGGTGGCTCAAGCTATGGAAGACATAGTGAACCAGCCCAGGTTCGAGAAATTGCTCATGTTTCTCCAGGAAGCCTTGCGAATACCGACGCAGGCTTTGCCAGCGGTGCACGCTCATCCGATGGTGGCTCGCCGCCAGGGGCAGGCCGTCGCGTTCTATCTGGACGTTGATGGCCAAGTCAGCCTGTAACTCTCCCAGGATCAGGGCGGGGGCGATGGCGCAGGTCCGCAAACGCGCATGGGTGGAGGAAACGGCGTCACGGCTGTGCAGCACATGATCCTGGATATCGGTGCCCAACGTAAAACCAATGAAGCGCAGCGCGCCAAAATGGTCGACCCAGTAAAGGCAGACAATGCATGGCTCGCTGCTGATGCTTTGGGCGTGGTAAGGAATCTGCAACGGGTCCCCGTCAGTCTTGAGCAATCGACCGTTGCCTTTGTAATACCAGGCCTGTTCCGTCTTGGCGGTGCACAGTGTGATCTCGCTGACCTGAACAGCCAAGTTGTCATCGGGTTTGAGCGGCGGCCTGTATTTCGCGCCTGTGGGCGAGAGCGGATAGGGCGTCGATGGGAGGCTCCTGAGGTAGGATTCCCAATCCATGTTCAGGCGAGCGCAGTGGCTCAGGGCTTCATAAAGGTTTCCCTGCGGTGATCGTACTTCCAGGCTTTGCCCGGATTTGAAGTCGAATACACCCAGCCCGCGCAGCGGCTGCGGCGAGTCCAATAGCATTACGTAATGCGTCATCACTTATCCTCCAGCGTCAAGCGAGCGGGCAGGGGGCCGTAGTCCGCACGGTCATTGAAAACAGGGCTGGCTTCCTTGAGCCGCAGGGACAGCAACCCGCCCATCAAACTACCAGCCAGTGCCAGAAACAGAATGGCGGTAAGCCCCCAGTTCACGGCGATGTACCCGGCGACCACGGGCGCAACGCCACCGCCCAGGATTTCTCCGCAACCCACCACCAGGCCCGTAGCGGTGGCCAGTAAACTGGGTGGCACTGATTCGCTGGTCAGTGGGCCGACGGTGATGCAGATCAGGCTGAAATTGATGAAAGATAAAAAGAACAGCTGGAGGAACAGTAGCCACGGTAACGGCGGGGAAATGATGAGCAAGCCGACCAGTAGTGTGCTGATCAGGAAGCAGATGGAAACGACAGGCTTGCGGCCCAGTTGGTCAGACAAACCGGGAATGACGAGCTGGCCGAAAAAACCACCCAGGCCGATCGCGGAGATGATCATGGCCATGGAGAAATTGCTCAGGTGCAAGACGTCTGTCAGGTAGCTGGGGAGCAGGGCGCACAGGACGAATTGGCACGTCAGTATGCATAGCATCAAGGCAATGTTGAGGCGCACGTTGCCGCTGGACAGGGCTGTTCGCCATTGGCTGCCGGAGGGTTCTACGAGCGGCCTTGGATGGGGCGCCTGGCTCGGTTGGTAGGTTCGATACAGATACCAGGCCACCAGCAGGCCCGGCAACGAGATGATGGCGAACACGGCGCGCCACGATCCGAACATTTCAAACAATACGCCCGCCAGCAGCGGCCCCAGGCACAGGCCGATGATGGGAAACAGTGCCTGCTGGATGCCCAGGTTGAGCCCGCGTCGGCACGGCTGCGAAACTTCATCGGTGACAATGATGCTGACCGGGGTGAAGGCGCCTTCGCAGATCCCCATCAAGGCGCGCAGGAGCACCAGGCCCATAAGGCTTGAGATCAACGCAGATGCGCCGGCCAGGAGCGATACCAAGGTAATCGAAAGCACCAGCAGTTGCTTGGTGCCCAATCGCCTGATAGCAACGCCCATGAAGAGGGCCGAGCCTCCCCAGGCAAATGCCAGGATCGCCGATAACAGGCCTAGGTCCTGATAGTCCAGGGCCAGGTCATGCATGATCACCGGGAACAACGGCATGATAATGAATCGATCAAGTCCTACCAGCCCGAAGCTCAGCGACAAAAGAACGACCATGCGTCTTTCGTAGCCACCCCAAGGTCGAGTGGCAAGATACGTACTCTCCATGTTCTTCCCCTTCTTTCCTTAGCCCTTTCGACGTTTTCTCGAAACGGGTGAACGCTTGTGTTCGATACTCCTGTAGCCAGGGGCGGATCCGCCCCCGGCTTGGTGCGTGCAATGTGTTGGTCTGTCAGGCCACCCACTTGCCCACGGCCATTTCAGCTGTGAAGCCAGGGCCGAAGGCTGCCAGCATGCCGGTCGCTCCATTGGCCGGCCCGCTGTCGAACTGGCGCTTGAGGACGTCGAAGACCACCACGCTGGCAATATTGCCGGCCTCGCTCAAGCTGTCGCGAGACTGCGCGACCCTGCCAGGTTCCAGATCGAGCTGCAGCACCAGCTCATCAAGAATTTTTCGTCCACCGGTGTGGAAGATGAAAAAGTCATTTTGAGCGCAATGTTGGTTGAAGGTCTCGAAGTTCAATTCCTCCATCATCGGGGCCACGTCTTTAATGGAGTTCATGACGGCTTTGTCCAGGGTGAAGTGAAAGCCGCTGTCCTTGACGTCATATTTAATGTAGTGCTCGCTGTCAGGCAGAAAGTAAGAGCCGGTTTTGGCGATCTTGAATCCCGGCGCCTTATCGTCGGCGCGCATTACGCAGGCCGAGACGGCATCGCCGAACAGCGCTGCGGATATGAACGCGTGCAACTTGGTGTCCTGTGGTTGATAGCAAAGTGACGAAAACTCCAGCGAGACAATAAGGGCGTGGTTGTCTGGTGACAGGCTGGCAAAGTCATTGGCTCGATTAATCGCCGCGGCGCCTGCCACGCATCCCAATTGAGCGATCGGCAATTGTACGGTCGACGTTCGCAGTCCCAAGTCATTGATCAGGTGGGCTGTCAGCGATGGCATCATGAACCCGGTGCATGAGGTAACGGCGACCATCCGGATGTCGTCCGTGGTCAAGCCCGCGTTTTCAATGGCCTGGCGCGCGGCGATTGAAGACATGCGGCGAGCCTCTCGCTCATACACGATGCTGCGGTGGGTAAAGCCGGTATGCACCGCAAGTTCATCGATGGGCAAGACCAGATACCGTTCATTGACTTGGGTGTTTTGAATCATCCGTTTAGCTAATGCCATGCGCGGATGATCGTCATGCAACTGTTCCAAGTGATCGATCATCTGTTGTTGGGTAATTTTGTAATGCGGGAAAAGCAAGCTGGGTTTGCAAAGAGTAGACATGACAAGTCCTCGGCTGAAAGCCAATAAAGAGTAGAAAACCACGTTTAAGGCAATGGCAAAGCAGGACTCTGAAAAGCAGAATCAAACAACGGGCCGGTTGGCCGGAAATAGCGACTGTTGTTATGGATGGCGCGGTATGCAGCAGTAACTTGTTTGTTATTTCGCCAATACGAATTTATAAGCGTATTGCCACGCCAGGTTGCTTTCCCGAACGTGCTTGCGAATAACCATGCGCACTGGTGCTCCAGTCACGACTTGCCGGGGATCGACGACATCGACGATTTCCGAGGCGATCACCAAGCCATCGTCCAGGCGCACCATTGCCATGAAGCGCGGGACGGTTTCGCCATATCCCATGGCCGCGAGAATGGGGTTTTCAGCATGGGCGCTGACCTGGATCGTGCCGGTGCGTGCGCAGCGATACGGTTCCACGTTCAATGAGTTGCATGCGCCGCAGACGGTGCGCCGTGGGAAGAAGATTTCTTCGCAATCCTGGCAGCGGCTGCCTTCGAGACGATATTTTCCGCCATGTTCGCGCCATTCGCGCAACATGCTGGCGGTGGTCATGCGGTGTATTTGTTCTGGGTAAAGGGACATGGTCGGCTCCTTAATCGTTGGAAAGCACAATGACGCTGTTATGCGCGGCGTAACCGCCCAAGTTCTGCGAGACGCCAATGCGAGCGTCCTTGACTTGGTTGTTGGACTCGCCGCGAAGTTGTCGGAACAGCTCGGTAATGTGCAGGATGCCGTCGCAACCAGAGGCGTGGCCGCGGCCAATATTGCCGCCATCGGTGTTCAATGGCAGTTGCCCGTCGAGGGCTATGCCGCCTTCCAATACAAAGTCGCCTGCCTGGCCTGGACCACATACGCCCATGGATTCCATCTGAATCAATCCGGCACCCAGCAAGTCGTAGACTTGGGCCACATCGATATCCTTGGCGGTGATGCCGGCTTTTTTGTAGGCGATTTCGGCGCAAGCGATGGAGTTGGCGGAAACCGCCATGCCGACGTCTTTTGGCAGGCCTGGATATTTCAGGGTCGGGTTGTGATAGCGCGTCCCGAAATAATGGGATACGCCGGTATAGGCACAACCACGGACGAATACCGGTTGGGTCGTGTAGCGGTGCGCCAGGTGTTCGGCGACCAGGATGGCGCAACCGCTGGCTTCACCCCAGGCCAGCATCGAGCCACATGCTTCGCTGTTCTTGAGGGTTTCAAGGGATGGCACCGGCACGCCATAGCGGGTTGCCGTGGGCGTGTTGTGCGCATAGATGCGCATTTGCCGACCAAACGTTGCCAGGACATCCGCTTCGCGTCCTGCATAGCCAAATTTTTCAAAATATTCGGCGGTTGCCAGGGCAAAGGCGTCGGTGTGCGAAATGCCCAGGAAATAATCGTACTCACATTCGGTACTGGAGCCGATGTATTCGGCATAGTTGAAGTGGTCGGTCATTTTTTCAAAGCCACCACACAGGACGATGTCGTACTCACCCGAGGCGACCATCTGATGGGCCATCTGAAAGGAAACCGAGCTGCTGGTGCAGTTGGCAGTGCTCATGAAAGTCGGGGCAGGGCTGATGCCCAGGGCATCGGAAATAGTCGGGCCCAGGCCGCCGTATTCGGAAATACCTTCACCGTGATATCCATAAGCGACTGCCTGAAGTTCACGGGGATGCATCTTGATGGCGTTGAGCGCCTGATAGGCGGATTCGACGATCATCTCCTTGAAGGTTTGACGGACTCTGGAGCTGCCGGGTTTGGAAGTATAGGCAGCCGAAACGATAGCAACGCGTCGTGCGCTCATTGGAAGTGCTCCTTGCTGGATGGTTGGGAATCAGAGGTAGGCTGTCAGGGCGTAGTCAGGCCGCAAGTATTTGAACTCGTACTTGATCGACGTCCCGTAATCCACGTAATACTTGTCTTCCAGCAGCGTGCGCAGCGCAACGTTGGTCTTTTGGTAGGCTTCGATGGCATCGGTCACTGTCAACGCAATCGCATCGCTGCCCGCACCAAACCCGTACGACACCAAGAGGATTTTTTCACCCGGACGCGCTCGGTCCAGTACGCTCACCAAGCCCAGCAACGGACTCGCGGCCCCCGCATCACCGACACTCTGGGCATAAATGCCAGGTTCGATCTGCGCTTTGGTGAAGCCCAAGCCTTTGCCAAGAGAGAAGGGGGTCGAAACCAGGTTTTGCTGGAATACGACATAGTCGAAATCGCTGGCCTGTACATTCATCTTGGCCATCAATCCCGACGCAGCACGATGGGTCTGGTCTTCAAGGCCAATGCTGTTCTTGTCGGAGCCCAGCCCCATTCCTGAGCGAATGTAGCGGTCTCCCTGGGGGCGGATGTTGTCAGCCACATCGGCGGCGCAAGAAAAGCTGGCATCGAAATGCGCGATCACATTTTCAGTACCCAACAACAGTGCGGCGGCTCCCGCTCCGGCGTAGGACTCGGTCAAGTCGCCGGGGGCGGTGTTGCGGTTGATCGTATCGGCGCCTATTGCCAGTGCATTGCCGGCCATGCCCGAGGCTACCAGGGCATAGGCGATCTGCAGGGCGCTGGTGCCTGATTTGCCGGCAAACTGTACGTCCGCGCAGAAGGCGTCATAACCGCAGCCGAGCATTTCCAGAATGACCGCGGCCGAGGCGCGGGAGTCATATGGGTTGGTGCACGTACCCAGGTACAGCGCTTCCAGGTCGCAAGAAGGGGCTTTGTCCAGCGCACGTTGAGCGGCCAGGACACTCAAGGTAATGACGTCCTCATCGGGTTGGAGTACAGCCCTTTCAACGACGCCCAGTTGGTTGGTGACCAGACTCAAGTCTGTGTTTTTCCAGACGTGGATCACGTCTTCCACTTTAAGGCGGCACACCGGGATGCCCGCGCCATAGCTCACAATTCCTACTTTATTCACGTGTACTTCCTCCAGATTCCTTTCTTCACCTGCCAGCGGATAGCCGTGACCGATGCATGAAATATTTAGAAACTATCTAACGGTGCCCGCAAAGTGTCGTTGGCAGTCCTATGCCCGGAAATCGGGCTCCTCAAGGGGGAAAACTACAGTTCCTTTGAGGGAGAACGGGTTTATTATCCTTCTATTATTATGTATGATACGAAACGTGCCGTATCGTTAAGGTCTTGTTAAAAATTGATGACTATTTATCGGGTTTCTTCCTATCTAGTGGCAAGTTCCGCTATTGAGGTGTGCAGTTAAGCAGAAACTTAGATCATAAAAACATACAAAACGAAACGATCCGTTTCATTGCTTTTCGAGAGAATCCTATACCTTGCGTCTCTTTTGTCAAGCGCCATATTGGAGATTTTGAATTATGGCCCGTAAACCGTCTCGGAGCTCCATTGGCTCATTGAGGAGCCCACATACGCACAAAGCGATCATCATCTCCGCTATAGAAACACTCAAGGAGTGCGGTTATTCAGGGTTGAGTATCGAGGCTGTGGCTCGCCGTGCCGGCGCGAGCAAGCCGACCATCTATCGATGGTGGGGTAACAAGGCGGCTTTGATCGCCGAAGTCTACGAGAGCGAAAGCGAGCAGATTCGCAAGGAGCCTGATAAAGGATCCTTCAAGGAGAACCTCAATTTCCTGCTGCTCAATCTGTGGAAGGTCTGGAGAGAAACGATTTGCGGGGAGGCGTTTCGGTGTGTCATCGCTGAAGCCCAGCTCGACCCCAGTACGCTGCCCAAGCTGAAGGATGAATTCATGGAGCGTCGTCGGGAATTGCCGCGAAAGCTGGTGGAAAACGCCATCCAGCAAGGTGAGTTGCCCAAGGACACGTCCCGTGAGTTGCTGTTGGACATGATCTTCGGATTTTGCTGGTACAGGCTGTTGACTGAGCAACTGGAAGTGGAGGGTGACATCAATGAATTCACGACGCTTCTGTTGAACGGCGTGTTGCGTACGACTTCGGCGGCGGAGTAAGGCGCCGCCGAAGCCTGTTCAAGGGTGAGGATTGGCCTTACGCCGCGCCGCTGAACTGTGCATGAAGGCCAGGCAGGATACTGGCCAGGTGGTTGAACTCACACAGATCATGCACAGCAAATTCATAAGCCAGGGTTTCCAGTTCGGCTTCCCCAAACCCGTTTTCCTTCAACAACTGCGCGGCGCGTTCGGCACCGGGAAAACGCAGCATCGCTGGGTGGCTGCCCACCCAGTAACGGCTGGTCAGGTACAAGCCTTCGGGGCATTCCTTGAACAAGTGCACCATGAGCGATATCGGCACTTGCGGCTGATCCGCCAGGCTCATCAAGGCGCTGACGCTGCCGTCTATTTTTGATTCGCGATACAGGTCCGCAGAGAAACCCAGCTCGCATGGATCCCTGAAGTGGATGTGCAGGTGCATAAGGCGGTCACCGACGTATTCGGACGCGCAGAAGGTGTTTCCATACAAGCTCTGTTCAAAGTTCAGGGTGTCATCGGTGAGGCGTTCGTTATGGACGCAGGGGTTTTCCACATGGGCATAGGGGAACCACAGGGTATAGCGTTCGGCCTCCAGTGGATGCCACATGAACCACCACTTGAGCATGTTGGCGGTGCAGTTAGGGAAAAACTTGCGACTTTGCACATAGGCCATCGGACCGGGCAGCAGGGCGTATCCGGCCTCTTCGCTGACGAAATCCGCCGCCAGCATGCGATTGAGGTCTTCAACACTTGGAGTCAGGGTATCGGCCAGGGGCATCGGTCCTTGCTGGATCTTCTCCACTGCGCTGAGCGGCACATTGATCTTCGAGCGGAAAAATTTGGCGTAGGGCTTACCCTGTACGGCTTTATGATTGACCAGGAACTGCTTCTGCATCGGCAATGAGAAGTAGGTGAAAGGTGTCATTACGCGCGCTTCCATGACGATGATTCCTTGCTGAGGCGTGAAAACCTGCAGATATCCGGGGCAGAGCCTTCACGCGGTGTTGTAAAGGGACAATGACGGGACCAAAATAGGTAGCCCGAAATAAAAAGTCAAATTTGAATTATAACTATCGAGAGTTGAGCTCATGGACAATGCCATTGGCAAGCCTTCCCCATCCCGCGCGTCGCGGCTCGATGGGCGAGCAACGCGGCTGCAAATCCTGGAAAAAGCGGGCGAGTTGTTTGCTGAACAGGGGCTGGCCAATACCACCAGCAAGCAGATTTGCGAGCATTCACACGCCAACAGTGCGGCTGTGAATTACCATTTCGTCAACAAGGAAGGGTTGTATCGTGCGGTGTTGCTCGAAGCCCATGCCCGACTCGTGCAATTGCAAACGCTGATTTCCCTCAGCGAGCAGCCAGGCTCGCCGCAAGACAAACTGCGCGCGCTCATCACACTGTTGGTCGAGCGCGTGCATAACCACCCGGATGGTTGGGCGCTGAAAGTGCTGACACGTGAACTGCTTTCGCCGTCTCCCGAATTCGAGGCGGTGCTCAAGGAGCAGTCTTTCCCCAAGGCACACATACTGCGGGGCTTGCTTGGCCAAATCATGAACCTGCCGGCCGACCATCCCACCACGCTGCGCAGTGCAATCAGTGTCTTCGCGCCCTGTCTTTTCTTGCTGATAGCGCATCAGCCTTTGAAGCGACATGTGCTGCAAGGATTGAGCATCGAGCCGCAGGGGCTGATCGAGCACATGATGAGCTATGCCCTCGGTGGCCTCCAGGCGGTGGCGGCCACGGCGCATGGAACATGATATTGGGTAAAGACCCCGGCAAGACGGGGTCGATGGCTTCGGCGGTGCGAGCGCGTTAACGGCCTTTTGCAGGCAAGCCCATTTTTTCAAGTGTCAGTGTTTCATCGGCACGTCCCCAGCCGCCGTCTGCGACCTCTTCGACCAGGACCATGCTGAAAGGGCGGACCTGCTCGCCAAAGTACTCGACGAACATCTCGGTCGTACGATGGATGATTTCCTCTTTGCGAGCGTGGTCGAGGATCCCTTCAGGGAATTTGTAGTTGGCGAATGGCATGGTTCTACTCCGTTGGCTTGATCAGATTGGGCGCTGAGCCCCGGAGCGCATTCTTCTGGGTCGGATCCATGGGATAAATCCCTGAAAGTTGCCATGTGAATTCAATGACGACGAACAATCGATACCTGAAATGGCGTTCCTTCGCGTCAGCCGGCTATCCGTAGCGTTGAGCTCAGATGCCATGAGCTGGATCGTAAAAGCCTCTGTAGATCCCTCACCCTTGGCGGTAGGCGCTGGGCGTGAGACCGATCTGGCGACGAAAGACCTGTGAAAAATGGCTGGGGCTGGAATACCCCACCTCCAGCCCCACGTCGATGACGCTGCGGTCGGTCTCGACCAGCAGACGCCGGGCCCGATCCATGCGCAGGCGGATGAAGTACTGCGATGGCGACAGCCCCGTGGCGCGCTTGAACATCCGGCTGAAGTGGTACTCACTCAAATCGGCAATCTGTGCCAGGTATCCGAGGCTGAAGTCATCGGCCAGCCGCTCATTCATCGCCTCGAGGACGCGTCGCAGCTTGTACGCTTGAAGCGCATTGCTGCGTCGCGTATTGCCGTGTGGGTCGGGATAACGGCGGATCAGATGCACGGCCAGCGCCTGGGCGAGGCTGTTTACGAATAACGGGCTGGGGTGGCGTTCTTCGATCAGCTCGATGCGCAGCTGATTGACGATGAAACTCACCCGCTCATCCTGGGCACCGGAAATGTCGGCGAAGCTTACCGCAACCGCGTGCTCACCCAGCAGATCGCGGGCGGCCATGTCGATCAGCGGCAGGCCGAGGTACAGGTGCATCACTTCGAAAGTTTCGCATTCGATTGTCTGCCAGCGCATCTCGTAGGGCTCACGGGTGCTGGTGAGAAAAAAACCGCCAGCCCGCACGATGGCCGCTTCCCACTCGCCGCCGAGGACACGCTCCTCGACCCTTGCCGTGCCTGCCAGCACCAGGACCAGCAAAGGCTCCGCTACGGCGGGCACCCGTATCGGTTCGACAATGCTGTGATGGCTGAAGAACTGCAGCACGACATCCTGCATCGGTGCCAGCGGTGGTAACGCCTTCGCCGTTCCCGGCAAGTGACGGGGCATCGATTCGGCTGTGACGCGCGGCACATTGGCGGCAGCCGGATCTTCATGTTCGTGTGGGTGCACAGCAGGCTCCATCGACGACGCCCCTCAACCGGGGCTGGCGGCGCTAGGTTAGCGCAGCCACCGTACCCCGGATCAAGCAACTCGCTGGGTCAGTTCGCCCAGGGCGGGAATGGAAACGCGCGGGACGATGGCGGCGGCGCATTGGCACTCACCTTGGCGCAAAACTGCGACAGTTCCGGCAATTCAGCGAAAGCTCGTTCTCCTGCATTGCGAGACAGTGAAGCCGTCGATAACGACAGCGCCTCACAGGCGCCGAGCCGGCGAATGTCTCTTCGGCTCGCAACGCAGGAGAGCACCATGACTGATATCAAGCAAACCCATCCCAACGAAGTCGAAGGCAAAATCGCGCTGGTCACCGGCGCCGCCAGTGGCATCGGCAAGGCCATCGCATTGCTGCTGCACGCGCGTGGCGCCAAGGTCATCGCCGAAGACCGCAATCCCGCCGTCGAAGAACTCGCCCGCCCCGGGCTGGTGCCACTGGTGGCCGACATCACCGAAGATGGCGCCGCGGAGCGCGCGGTCGGCTTGGCTGTCGAGCGATTTGGGCGGTTGGATATCCTGGTCAATAACGCCGGAATCATCATCAACAAGTTGGTCGTCGATATGACCCGTGAAGATTGGGAACGCATCCAGGCGGTCAACGCCACAGCGGCCTTCCTGCATTGCCGCGAAGCGGTCAAGGCGATGATGCCCAACCAGTCTGGAGCCATCGTCAATATAGCGTCCTACGCGTCCTATTTCGCCTTCCCGACCATTGCTGCCTACACCGCGTCGAAAGGTGCACTGGCCCAACTGACCCGCACATTGGCGCTCGAAGCGATCGGGCACGGGATTCGCGTCAACGCGGTGGGCGTCGGTGATGTGGTGACCAACATCCTCAACGACGTGGTCGATGACGGTCCAGCCTTCCTGGCCCAGCACGGCGAAGCCGCGCCCATTGGCCGCGCAGCACAGCCTGAGGAAATCGCCGAGGTCGTCGCATTCCTTGCCTCGGACCGCACGAGCTTCATCGTCGGCTCGGTGGTCATGGCCGACGGTGGAATGACTGTCACGGCGGGTTGACCGACCTTCCTGCTCGTCGGGTCTGACGTGCCGGGCCGGCCGCAAGCGATCGAGGTGTTGGCTGGCCGTCGGCTATCGCGAGCAAGCTCGCTCCTAGCCCAATGAGTTCATGGCATTGAGATTTCCACGAGCCCATCGGATGACGATTACTCTTCGGAGTCCCGCGGATGAAAAATGGTGTAAGGCAGGATCAACGTATCGGCGACGAAACTCAAAGGCAGGTCGATGATCGCAAACGGGGTCAACGCCCCGTAGGCTCCGGCGTTGCCCTCCGTCGAGGATTTTATTATTTCGATATCGGTAGAAACGCCGCAATAGGGATGGAGGCCGCACATATGCCCATAGCTGGAGCTTTCGTTGATCGTCGCGCAGCCTGTCAGCAGCGTTGTTGCCAAAGCCATTGGTACGATCCGCATGACATCGCCTCATCCTGATAAGTGCGCGACTGTAGCATTTTGTCAGTGCGAATGACGCGGCTCACCGCTACGGGCGATCACCCGCAGATGCAACGTGGCCGGCTCCAGGCACCCCCCTGTGGAAAGCTGTCCCACCAGTTGCCGATACAACTCCTGCCAAGGCGTTTGCGACGGCGGGATATTGGGCGTCCACTCCAGTCGACGCTGGGCCATTTCAGCCTCGTCGATGAGCAGGTTCACGGTGCGTGTGTTCAAGTCCACTTTCAGCCGGTCGTTGGTTTTCAGCAACGCCAGGCCGCCGCCTACCGCTGCTTCCGGGGACATGTTGAGGATCGACGGGCTGGCCGAGGTGCCGCTCTGGCGGCCGTCGCCGAGGCAGGGCAGGGAGTCGATGCCTTGTTTGATCAGGGCGGCGGGCGGGGCCATGTTCACCACTTCGGCGCTGCCCGGGTAGCCCACCGTGCCGGCACCGCGAATGACGAGAATGCAGCGCTCGTCGATGTCCAGCGCCGGGTCGTCAATGCGCGCGTGATAATCCTCCGGGCCTTCGAACACGATGGCTCGGGCTTCGAAGCTGTTTTCAGCGCCGGGTTCGGACAGGTAGGTCTTGCGAAACGCCTCGCCCACCACCGACATCTTCATGATCGCGCTGTCGAAAAAATTACCGCTGAGCACGATGAACCCGGCACGGTGCTTGAGCGGGGTTTCGAACGGATGGATGACATCGGCGTTGCTGGTCAGGCTGCTGCTGACGATTTCGCCAATGGTCTTGCCGCTCACCGTGGCGCAGTCTTCATGGAGACGCCCGGCTTTTTGCAGTTCATGCATGACCGCTGGCACGCCGCCGGCGCGATGGAAACCTTCACCCAAATACTTGCCGGCCGGCATGCAATTGACCAGCAGCGGCACGTCCTCGCCTATCCGTTGCCAATCATCCAGGCTCAGCTCGACGCCCATGTGCCGGGCGATGGCGATCAGGTGTGGCGGGCAATTGCTGGAAGCACCCAGCGCCGAGGCGACAGCGATGGCGTTCTCGAAAGCCTCGCGGGTCATGATCTGCGAAGGTCGCACGTCTTGCAGCACCAATTCGCAGATGCGCTTGCCGGTGGCATACGCCATTTGCCCGCGCTCGCGATAGGGCGCCGGAATGCTCGCGCAACCGGGTAGCGACATGCCCAAGGCTTCGGCCAGGGCATTCATCGACAAGGCAGTGCCCATGGTGTTGCAGTGACCCACCGACGGCGATGCGGCGGTGGTCATTTCCATGAAGCCTTCGTAATCGATCTCGCCGGCGGCCATCAGGTTGCGAGCGTGCCAGAGCACGGTGCCTGAACCGATCAGTTCGCCCTTGTGGTGACCGTCGAGCATCGGGCCACCGGACAGGACAATGGCGGGCAGGTCGGTGGTCGCAGCGGCCATCAGGCAGGCTGGGGTGGTCTTGTCGCACCCGGTGGTGAGCACCACGCCGTCCAAAGGATAGCCGTGAAGGATCTCCACCAATCCCAGGTAGGCCAGGTTGCGATCCAGCGCGGCGGTGGGGCGACGCGACTGTTCGGCGATCGGATGCACCGGGAATTCCATCGGAATGCCGCCGGCATCGCGAATACCGGCCTTGACCCGTTGTGCCAGCTCCAGGTGATGACGATTGCAGGGCGTCAGGTCGCTGCCGGTCTGGGCGATGCCGATGATCGGGCGCCCCGATTGCAGCTCCTCGCGGGTCATCCCGTAGTTCATGTAGCGCTCGACATACAACGCGGTCATGTCGGCGTGGGCAGGGTCGTTGAACCATTGCTCGCTGCGCAGGCGGCGTCTTGGTGTGTCACTCATGATTCGTTCTCTCTTGTAATTAGTAGAATCGCCAAACTCTGTTGCGTCAGCGGGCGAGCAACCCTCGCGATGCCAGGTTGCGCAGCAGGGCGCCCACGCCGAAGGTCCAGGGCGCGGCGTCAGAGCTATGGGTCACCTGGTTGTGCAGGCTTCCCAGCAACGGGCTGCTGATGCTGACCCGGTCACCCAGTTTGTGGGTGAAACCGCTGCCGGCATGGTCACGGTCTTCAGTGGGGGCGAACAGAGTACCCAGAAACAGCAGGAAACCATCCGGGTATTGGTGATTGGCGTTGAGTGTCTGCTCCACCAGATCCTGCGGGTCGCGACTGATCTGGCTCATGGAGCTCGATCCTCGCATGCGGTAGCCGTCTTCACCTTGGACTTCCAGGTCCACCACGCAGGCCCGCACATCATCCAGGCTGAAATGTTCGTCGAACAGGCGAATGAACGGACCGATGGCGCAGGACGCATTGTTGTCCTTGGCCTTGCTCAACAACAGCGCGCTGCGGCCTTCGAAGTCCCTCAGGTTGACGTCGTTGCCCAGGGTTGCACCGTGGATCCGGCCACGGCTGTCGACGGCCAGCACCACCTCCGGCTCCGGATTGTTCCATTGGGAATCTGGGTGAATACCGATCTGGCTTCCGCTGCCGACGGCAGCCAGCACCGGCGCCTTGGTGAAGATTTCCGCGTCCGGGCCGATGCCGACTTCCAGATATTGCGACCACATGCCCTGTTCGATGAGCAGGGCCTTGAGGCGCATGGCTTGCTGGGAACCCGGCACGATGGCGCGCAAGTTGTCGCCGATCACACTGCGCACGCTGGCCCGCACGGCTTCGGATTTCGCTGCGTCACCGCCGGCTTTTTCCTCGATCACCCGCTCGATCATGCTGGCGGCAAAGGTCACGCCAGCGGCCTTGATCACTTGCAGGTCCAACGGCGGCAACAACGATGGTTTGGACGGGTCGGCGCCAGCCCCCGTATTGGCCAGCAGGGCTTCGACAGTGGTTATGAAGGTGCCAGGCGTCTGTTCCACGGCTGCCAGTGGCGACTCGGTCTCCAGCAAGTCACTCAACGTCGCAAAATGATCCGATAGATCGAACACGCCGTCACTGCGCAGCACGATCGGCGATGGCCCGGCGATCCGGCCAGGCACCCAGGCGCGGCCAATCAGCGTTGCGGCCAAGCCATCGACCGGCAGGGTGTTTTCGGGAGTAAGCAGTAGCGACATGGAAAGTCTTCCTGATTCGTGAAGCTTTCACGCTAGGGCGGGCAGCCGATAAACTCCAATGAGATATATTCAGTATTTGATAACGCCCGGTTATTGCCTGTCCGAGGGATGTTCATGTCCGATCTGTCGTTCTCCAGCTTTTGTGGCTGGCTCAAGTTTCGTCATCTGGTGCTGATCGATACCTTGGGACGCACCTGCAACATGCACTTGGCAGCCCAGCAAATGAACCTCAGCCAGCCGGCCATCAGCAAGATGCTCAAGGAAATCGAAAGCCTGCTCGGCTTTGCCCTCTTCGAGCGGCGACCGCGCAGCATGCCGCCCACTGCGTTGGGCGAGCACGTGCTGCGTTATGCGCAGATTGCCTTGAACGATGCACGTTCGTTCGTCGAGCAAATCAGTAGCCTGCGCGAAGGCGGTCATGGCTATCTCAAGGTCGGCGGGATTTTTGCCGCCACGGCGGTGGCCTTGCCCGAGGCTATCCTGCAGATCAAACAGCGCTGGCCGCTGCTGTCGATCGAGGTGGTGGAGCAGACCAGCAATCATCTGATGGAAATGCTTGAGGAGAAAAAACTCGATCTCGCGGTGGCGCGTTTTACCGATCAAAGCCAGCAGCAGCGCTATGACTTCCAGCCACTGGCGCCGGAACCGTTCTGCATCGTGGTGAACAACCGCCACCCCCTGGCAAATACCGGGCCCACCGCTCTTGAACAACTGGTGGACCTGCCATGGATTCTCTATCCGGTCGGGACGCCGATTCGCGCGCGCATGGAATTGGCGTTTGCCGAAGCCGGGGTGCGGATGCCGCGTAATACGATCGATACCATCTCCATGCAGACCTTCCTCCAGGTACTGCAACGCGGCCCCATGATCGGCATGTTGCCCAACGCGATGGTCGATCCGCTGCTTGAGAGCGGCCAGCTCAACACCCTCGACACTCCCTTGCATCTGGTGCCGCAGGATTACGGCATCCTCACCCGAAAGGACGAACCCCTGGCCGGGGCGGCGCTGGAGTTCGCCGAAATCCTCAAGGAAAACGCTCGCCTGGGCGCGATGCCACCTGTTTAAAGGCTGGGGTGAACTTGTGGTGAGGGGATGAATCCCCTCACCACAGTGATTTATCTATTCGATAACTTGGAGTTATTGCCTAATCCAAAAATGCCATTGGGAAAGAATCGTTTCCCGACAGTAGAGTCCCCTTTCAATCGCCGGATGAGCTGCTCATTCGACGTGACCCAATAAAAACAATCAGGCATGTCCACATGCCCCAGGGGTTACCTCATGCAAACCATATCCGAGCATTTGCCCGCCCAGGCGCAGGCCGGCGAACTCGACTTCGAAGACCGCACCTACCGCAAAGTCATCTGGCGCATCCTTCCGGTGCTGCTGCTGTGTTACATGGCGGCGTACCTCGATCGGGTCAACATCGGTTTCGCCAAGCTCGATATGCTCAACGAGCTGCAATTCAGCAACACCGTCTATGCCTTGGGCGCCAGCATGTTTTTCTGGGGTTATTTCCTCTTCGAAGTGCCCAGCAACCTGCTATTGCATCGCTTTGGCGCACGGTTCTGGATCGCGCGGATCATGCTGACCTGGGCGGTGGTCTCCATGGCCGTGGCCTACACCGTGCCGTTGGCGGCCTTTTTCCACATTGAATCGAGCAGCATGTTCTACGTGCTGCGCTTCCTGTTGGGCATCTGCGAAGCCGGGTTCTTCCCTGGTGTCATCCTTTACCTCAACTACTGGTTTCCGACCCACCGACAAAGCCGCGTGATGTCCGGTTTCCTGCTCGCGCTGCCGGTCAGCCTGACCCTCGGCGGCATATTGTCCGGTTGGCTGATGAACAGCATGCAAGGGGTACATGGCCTGTCGGGTTGGCAGTGGATGCTGCTGATCGAGGGCATTCCTTCGATCATCATGGCGTTCGTGGTGATCGTCTGCCTGGCGGACAACATCGATAAGGCCAAATGGTTGTCCGCAGCGGAAAAAGCCATGCTCAAGGCCAACCTGCACACCGACAACCAGGGCAAGGCCACGCGTCTCAGTGAGGTGTTCTTCAACCCTCGGGTGTGGTTGCTGGTGTCGATCCTGTTGACGTTCAACACCGGTTTCTACGGCCTGGCCTTCTGGATGCCCTCGATCATCAAGAGCACCGGTATCACCAACAGCCTGCACATCGGTTTGCTCACCGCTATTCCGTATTCGGTGGCGGTGGTGGCGATGCTGCTCAACGCACGGCATTCCAACCGCACCGGCGAGCGACGCCTGCACGCGGCCATTCCGGCTTTTATCGGCGGTGCCGGGCTGATCCTCAGCGCTTACTTTGCCAACAACCTGGTGTTGTCGGTGCTGTTCCTCAGCGTTTCTGCCTCGGGGATCCTCAGCCTGATGCCGATCTTCTGGACCTTGCCAGGCACAGTACTGTCAGGCGTCGCCGCAGCTGCCGGCATCGGCATGATCAACGCGATCGGCAACCTCTCGGGCTTCACCGGCTCGATGATCACGGCCGTGGCCGAAACCCTGACGGGCAACATCAACAATGGCACTTACGTGTTGGCCTTGTGTCTGCTGGTTAGCGGCGGATTGATTCTGGCCATCCCTGCCTCGATGCTCGCCAGGACACCCAAGCCCGCCGCCACTGCAGCGGAACTGGAGACGGCATGAACATGCAGAACAAGCGGGTCCTGGTGACCGCGGCGGGACAGGGCATCGGCCTGGCCAGCGCCATGGCGTTCGCCGAGGCGGGCGCCGAAGTATTCGCCTGTGACATCGATATTCGCGGGTTGGCAGGTCTTGAAGGGATCACTGCGCTGACGCTCGATGTCACATCTGCCGAAGGCATCAGCGCCGCGTGCGAACGGATCGGCGGCCTCGACGTGCTGTTCAACTGCGCGGGCTACGTGCACAGCGGCACCCTCCTGGACTGTGACGAAGCGGCCTGGGCTCGTTCGCTGGACCTCAATGTCACGGCCATGTACCGGATGATCCACGCGTTCCTGCCCGGCATGCTGGCCCGTGGCGGCGGCTCGATCATCAACATGTCGTCGGTGGCTTCCAGCATCAAGGGCGTGCCGAATCGCTTTGCCTACGCTGCCAGCAAGGCGGCGGTGATAGGCCTGACGAAGTCCGTCGCCATCGACTTCGTCGGCCAGGGCATTCGCTGCAATGCGATCTGTCCGGGTACCGTGGACTCGCCGTCGCTGCGTCAGCGCATTGCCGCCCAGGCGGCTCAGCAGGGCGTCGATGAAGCGCAGGTCTACCGGCAGTTCCTCGAACGCCAACCCATGGGCCGTATCGGCAGCACTGAAGAAATCGCGCAGTTGGCCTTGTACCTGGGCAGCGATGCGTCGACCTACACTACCGGTGGCGTGCATGTCATTGATGGCGGCATGAGCCTCTGAATCCGGATTCACGTTGAGAACAGGAGAACTTCATGAAACTGTTGCGTTACGGCGAAAAAGGCTCGGAAAAACCCGGCCTGCTGGATGCCGACAATCAGATCCGCGACCTGTCGGCCCATGTACCGGACATCGCCGGCCAGGTGCTGACGCCGGACAGCCTGGCCGCGCTCGGCGCCCTCGATCCGCGCAGCCTGCCGATTGTCGCCGGCCAGCCTCGGATCGGCGCCTGTGTCGGACAGGTCGGCAAATTCATCTGCATCGGCCTGAACTATGCCGACCATGCCGCCGAGTCGAACATGGACGTGCCGAAAGAGCCGATCATCTTCAACAAATGGACCAGCGCCATTTGCGGGCCGAACGACGACATCCAGATTCCCCGCGGCTCGCTCAAGACCGACTGGGAAGTGGAACTGGGCGTGGTCATCGGCAAAGGCGGGCGCTACATCGACGAAGCCAATGCAATGGAGCACGTCGCCGGTTATTGCGTCATCAACGACGTATCTGAGCGCGAATGGCAACTGGAACGCGGCGGCACCTGGGACAAAGGCAAGGGCTTCGATACCTTCGGCCCCCTTGGACCGTGGCTGGTGACGCGGGACGAGATCGCCGATCCCCATACGCTGGACCTGTGGCTGGAAGTCGACGGGCACCGCTATCAGAACGGCAACACCCGGACGCTGATCTTCAGCGTGCCGCAGTTGATCGCTTATCTGAGCCGGTGCATGAGCCTGCAACCAGGGGATGTGATTTCGACTGGAACGCCACCCGGTGTCGGCCTGGGCATCAAGCCTGATCCGGTGTTCCTGCGCCCGGGGCAGACCATGCGGTTGGGGATTGCCGGGCTGGGTGAGCAACGCCAGGTCACGGTGCAGGCGGACTGAGCTGCTTTATTCGCTGCCTCACGTGGGCGCTGTTCGGTGAATCCCCCTCCGATACGCTCCGGGCGGGATGATCGACTTGCAGATTGGGCTTTAGGTACCGCGCGAATTCACGTGCCAGTTGCGACGGCTCTTCCTGCGTGGGAAGCAGCAGCGCAATGGCGTATTTGATCGCTGGCTTGAAGGGCCTCAGGACGAGGTCGCGGGTGAAGGGCCGGCTGACCACCGGATCGACGATCCCGACGCCCAATCCTGCACGGACCAGTTCGCATGCCGTGGCGAAGAACTCTGTCTCGGCCACCACGTTCCAGGATGACCCGTACGCCGAAAACGCCATCGCCAACTGCTGGTAGATGGGATCACCCTTGAACAGCGAAACGAAGGGCACGCCGTCCAGGTCCGCCGGGGTAATCATCTCCAAGGCTGCAAGCGGATGGTCGATTGGCAGCATGCATTGGCATTCGTAGGACAGCACTTCCATGCTGGAGGTCGGGTAGTCGAGCGGCAGTTCGGCAATGGCCAGGTCGAATTGCTGTGTAGTCACCAACTCGCGAACGGATTGTGAATTGCGAGTGATGATCTTGAGCTCCAGGCCCGGGCGCTCCTTGGCGAATTCAGCCATCAGGCGCGGCAGGAGGCTGATCGAGATGCTGGCGTAGGCGGCAATCGCCAAGTGGCCTCGTTTGCCCGTGCGAATTTCCTTGGCGATGCGCTGGGTTTTCTCCACGGCTTCCAACGCACGTTGCGCCTCGACAAAAAACAGCCGGGCTTCGGGGGTGGGTTGCAGGCGACCGCCCTTGCGCACGAACAACGTCAGGCCTGTCTCATGTTCCAAATTGGCGATGGTGCTGCTGATGGCCGGTTGGGAGATATTCAGCAGCTCTGCCGCACGGGTCATCGTGCCGTGGATCATCAAGGTTCTGAAGCACTCCAACTGCCGGATCCGCATCGGTCACCCTATAGATTCAACTTATACTGAAGCCACTTTATATTATTGGTTTGCGGTTTTCTCTTATGTTTTCCTTGATGGCAGGTACACGGTCGGCCGCCTATCAGCGCAGAGGAAAACAGCCCCATGAACACAATGACTTCGATTGGCCCCGGCGAGGGCATCCTCCTGCCTGCACGGCAGGGGGTAGCGATCCAACTGCACCAGGGGCAGGTCCTTAAGGTGATCAATACCCATGGCAAACAGGTCGTGGACACCTGGGCATTCAACCCGGGCGACCTGAGGGAAGCCATGTCGATGGAGCATAGCCGTCCCTTCTGGCTGAAGCTCAACCCCCGCGAAGGTGATAGCTTGCTGACCAACAAGCGCCGCAAGATCCTGACGCTGGTTGAAGACACAACTCCGGGTGTCCACGATACGCTGGTGGCCGCGTGCGACCCGACGCGTTACGTTCAACTCGGGGTCGTCGGCCACCACGCCAGTTGCAATGAAAATCTCTTCCAGGCCTTGGAAGTCATTGGCCTGCAAGCGCCCGACACGCCGAGCCCCTTGAATCTTTTCATGAATGTTCCGGTGCACCAGGACGGGCGTATCGAGTTTGTCGAGCCGGTCAGCCAGCCAGGGCAATATGTTTGCCTCCAGGCGGAAATGGACGCTGTGGTGGTCCTCTCCGCCTGCCCCCAGGACGTTACGGCGGTCAACGGTAAGCGGCCCCAGGACATCCATTACTGCATCCTCTGACGGACCGACAAACCTGCTGGCAAATGTCGCTCGCCGGCAGGACACTGGCTATATCGCAAGCACTCAGTCGGGTGCCGGAGAACACCATGCGCAAAATACCGCCCCTGAATTCCGTGCGAGCATTTGAAGCGGTCGCGCGCCACCAGAGTTTTTCTGCCGCGGCGAACGAACTCTCTGTGACCGTCGCCGCGGTCAGTCATCAAGTCCGGCAGCTGGAAGAGGGGCTGGGGCAAAAGCTCCTGGAAAGAGGACGGATGGTGACCCTCACGCCTGCGGGAAAAACCATCTATCCGCTGCTGCGGGATGGCTTCGACCAGATTGCCCAGGCGTTCACCCTGTTAGGCGGGGATAAGGCCGGCGATGCCATTCAGGTGTCGACCACACGGGCGTTCGCCGAGCGTTGGCTAATGCCGCGCCTGGCGAAGTTCAACGAGATTCATCCAAACATCCTGGTGTCCATTCACGCGTCGGAGAAGCTGGTGGACCTGCGGTCCGAAACCGTCGACCTGGCCATTCGATACGGTCCGGTCGATGCCGACGTGCGGGGTCCGGTGTTGTTCGAGGACCGGTTTATCGCGGTCGCGGACAAGAGCATTTGCCCGGTTGAGCACAACGCGACGATCGGCGATTTTCATAATCGCCCGCTGCTGGCATTCAAGTGGAAGAACCAGGCCCTCGAAGCGCCTTCATGGTCCGCCTGGTTGGCCGGGGTCAAGCACAACGCCGTCGGGGATTTGCGCATTTCCTGGTACAGCGAGGAAACCCTCGCGCTGCACGCTCTGGAGCGGGGCCTGGGGCCTTTGCTGTGCAGCGATGTGCTGATTGACGATGAGCTTCGTTCCGGGCGGATCCGGCGGGTGGAGGGACCGGCCTTGTCGGGGTTCACTTATCACCTGATCGAAGACAACCATGGCCGCCCACGACGCAGCCTTGCGTTGTTCAGGGAATGGCTGCTGGACGAGGCCAAGTCATTCAGGGCCAATACCCTCAATGACTTGGCCGCGCCTCAGCGGCTACTCACTACCTGAGGCCTGCCGGGAGAGGCTTGACTCTATCGCCAGGCATGCACCGAGCAATGTGTCATCACGGCCTCGGGTCGTCGAGAACAGGACAGAGGTGGCAAGCCCGAGGGTGTCCTTGCCGGACGGAATGGCCACTCCTGGCATGTCCAGCAAGCTGCCGATCATGGTGAGTGACAAGGTTTCGAGGTTGACGGTCGCGAACAGCGTGTCGTCATTTTCCAGAGGCGCCATGGGCGGGGCGACGTGCTTGACCGTCGGCATGACCAGGAAGGCGCCGTCGAGCTCTTGCTCGATGGCCGACATCAACACTGCGCGGGACTGTCGAATCCCGGCTTCGGCGGCTGGGTCGATACCCTTGGCCGAACGCAGCCGCGCGCCCACGCGCCTGTCCATCCGAGCCCCTTCCGGGCTTTCCACGATCGAGCCCAGGAGGCGCCAGGCTTCTATCGCCCCCAACCAGCCCGAGCGGCCAATCAATTCACGGGTAAGGGCGACGGCGGCAATCGTCCTAAATTCGACCCGGGCACCAGCGGCGCGCAGCCGGGCCATCATCGAGAGCAGATTCTGCCGTACCACTGGCTGTAGCGTTGGATTGGACAGCACGCCGTCGTCGACCACAAAGCGCAGTTTCGAAAGCTTCGCAGCCTGGGCAGTTGGACCCTTGAACCCGCGCATGGCCCCATCGAGGGCGGCGCAATCGGCCACGGTATGGGCGAAAACGCCCAGGCTGTCGAGCGTGACGGCAAGGGGATGAACACCTTGCATGCTGTAGCGGTCGGTGGAGGCCTTGTAGCCAACCAAGCCGTTGAACGCTGCCGGAATGCGTATCGAACCGGCCGTGTCCGTGCCGATGGCGCCGTTGACAATGCCCCGTTGCACCGCGATGGCCGAACCGGAAGAGGAGCCGCCGGGCACACGGATTTCATCGACCGTGAAATCGGCGATCGGTGTGCCGAAATGCGGGTTCAAACCCAGGCCGGAATAGGCAAACTCGGTGAGGTTGGTTTTTCCCAGTGGGATCATGCCCTGGGCCGTAAGCGCTGCGATGACTGCCGCATCCTCGACGGCCATGGCCGCGTCGACCCGTGTGATGGAGCCGGCCGTTGTACGGCTGCCGACAATGTCCAACAGGTCTTTGACTGCATAGGGGATGCCATCCAAGGCGCTTAGCGCGACGCCTTGCTGCCAGCGCCGGGTCGAGGCGCTGGCATCGTCGAGGGCACGTTGTTCCAGCAGCGAAATAAACACATGCTCCGCGTCTTTCGCCGTCGCCAATGCGGACGCGATCAACTCATCAGGTGTCGTGAGCCCCTGCCTCAATCGCTCGGCGGTTTGCAGCATCGTGATCATGTTGTCTCCCTGTTTGGATGGACGGCGATGCCTGGCGTTCACGCTGGAGACAGCTGGCATTGCCTTTCCTCGACCATCTGCCGGACCAGGACCGGAACCGCGTCGAAGGCGTTGGCGATGGACGCCTCATGGCGCGCGTCGGCAAACTCCTGGTAATCGATGGAGATGGCGTGGGTTTCATTCACGCCCAGGTAGTGCGCGCAGGTCTGGATATGCGTGTCCAGATGATTCATGGTCTCGCGAATGCCGCCAGGACCAAACCCGAACTCACCCCGGGAAGTCAGAATGACCAGCTTCTTGCCACTCATGATGGGCTCCAGCGGGTGGTCGCCGCGCTCCAGATCGAAGGTGAAGGTTTTGCCGATGCGAATCACTTTGTCAAACCAGGACTTGAGCGCGGCCGGCATCCCATAGTTGTACATCGGCGTACCAATGACGATCACATCGGCGCGGTCGATCTCCTCGATCAGTTCGTCCGAGAGACGGATTTCCTCACGTTTCTGCGGCGTCAGGTGTTCTTCGGGAGTAAAGACCGCGGCAATCCACGCCTCGGTCACGAAGGGGGGCGGATTCAGGCCAACGTCACGGGTGATGACTTGGGCCCCGGCATCGCGCTCAAGCCAGGCGTCGACAAATGCCTGGGACAGTTTACGGCTGAGGGAGCGGTCGGTTCGTGCGCTGGCATCAATATGGAGAAGGGTGCTCATGTGGTTTTTTCCTGCTAAGCCTGGGGCGGAATTACCCCAGTGACGAGAGCAAGTTGGCCACGACGCTCAATCTTTACACCATTGATATTTCTTTGACCTGCGTTAAATAAAACTCAACCAACGATTATTCTTTTCCGAACGACCCCAGAAGTTTCTCGTTTTTGGGTTTGAAGTGGATGCTTCATGTTGGGAAGCAACGTTCAGTTGAGAAAAACTTAATCGGCACGTTTTCTAAAGGGCGCTTTAGTTATCGTCAATTACCTAAATTGGCAGACCTCGCTTTAATGGCTGCGGGCGATACACGTGGTCGCCGCTCAGCGAGGAAAACAATAATGTCAATGCGTCGCGAATCTGAAAAAAGCTTAATCAATGAGGCCAACTACGATGCGCTCGGGCTTGAGCCCGTGCCCGATAGCCATCGTACTTCTACGCCCCTGGATCAGTTCTGGATCTGGGCCGGGGCGAATGTGGCTCCGATCAATTGGGTGCTGGGCGCCATCGGCATCCAACTGGGTTTGAGCCTGCTCGAAACCCTGCTGGTGATCGTGGTCGGCAATCTGTTGGGCGCCGCCCTGTTCGGCGGCATCTGCATCATGGGGCACCGCACCGGGGTGCCCCAAATGGTGCTGTCCCGGCTGGCGTTCGGCCGTCGTGGTGCCTATCTCCCTACCTTCATGCAGGTGCTGATGCCGATGGGGTGGGTGGCCACCAACACTTGGATCGTGCTGGACCTTGCAGTGGCCGCCCTGGACAAAATCGGTATCAGCGGTGGCATGGAACTCAAATACGGCATCGCCCTGGCCGTCATGGTGCTGCAGGTCGGTATTGCCGCCTGGGGCTTCAATGCCATCAAGTGCTTCGAGCGCTACACCATGCCGGCGATCCTGCTGATCATGGTGGTGATGACCGGCCTGGCCTTCACCCATGTGGATATCCAGTGGCAGCGTTCGACGATTGAGGGCATCGGCAAGCTCTCGGCCATGAGCAGCCTGATGACTGCAATCGGGATCGGCTGGGGCATTTCGTGGCTGGTGTACGCCTCGGACTACACCCGCTTTACGCAGAGCGAGCTGTCGGATGGGCAAGTATTTCGCTCGACCTTTCTCGGCATGTTCCTGCCCACGGTGTGGCTGGCATTCCTGGGCGCCGCGATCGCGTCCGCCGGCGCCGGCTCGGACCCCGCGCAACTGATCATTGCGGTCTTCGGCACGATGGCGTTGCCGGTTCTGCTGGTGCTTCTACATGGTCCGGTGGCCACCAATATCGTGGTCATCTACTCGGCGGCGCTGGCGACGTTGTCCCTGGACCTTAGGGTTGCGCGCTGGGTGGTTTCGATGGTCTCGGGCATGGTGGCGCTGTTCATCCTCTATCTGTTCCTGCAATCGGGCGAGTTTGTGCATGCCTTTGAAAACCTGATGGTGTTTTTCGTGGTGTGGATCAGTCCATGGGCGGGTATCACCTTGGTCGACTTTTTCCTGATTCGCCGGGGCAAAGTCGATGTGAAGTCACTTTATTGCCATCACTCTCAAAGTTCCTGCACTGATGTGAACTGGCGGGGTGTGTTTGCACTTGCGGTGGGTGTATTGGCGGCCTGGTTATTTCAAGTAGGCACCATTAAATCGCTGCAAGGTCCTCTTGCGATGGCATTGGGCGGTATTGATCTTTCGTGGTTGGCGGGGTTCTGCGTGGGCGGCGGTATGTATTACGCATTGCACCGCTCGCGGCGAACTGAAGTTGTTCGCTCGTCAGTCATGGCTAAGTAAACGTAAGTGCTGTGCAACGATTCATTCATCAAAGAGGTTATTGCAAATGTCTCATCTTGAACAAACCAATGTGCTGGCTGCGTTGAACGGCGGCGCCGAGATCGATGGGTTCCTGGGCAACGTCGTGGAGATCGCCATCGTGACCCGTGATCACAAACGCACCATGGACGGCTTGCTCAAGCTGGGGATCGGCCCATGGCGGGTTTACACCTTCAGCCCGGAGAACACCGAAAACCAGACTTACCACGGTGAACCAGCCGACTTTGTCCTGAAGGTCTGCTTCGCCCAATCCGGAAATATGGTCTGGGAGCTGATGGAGCCCGTCTCCGGGCCGACGATTTTTGCCGATTTCCTGGACAAGCATGGCGAAGGCATCCAGCACGTGGCCTATGACTGCAACAACATCCTGTTCGAGGAGCGCATCGCCGAGTTGCAGCGACGCGGTTTCAAATGCGTGCAGTCCGGCTCCTGGATGGGCGTGAATCATTTCGCCTTCTTCGGCACCGAGGCGGATACCACTACCGTATTCGAAACCTATGCCTTCCCTGGCGACTGGGATTACCCGGAACCAGAGTCGTGGTATCCGCCACGGGCATAACCCGCCGCGGCACCACGCAGCTTCGCCTGGGCGTTGGCAGCATCAGCACCCAGGCTTGGCCACTTCGCAACGACACGGGAGTAGAGCCTCATGAACAACGTCCGGATGGATAACATCAGTTGGGTCGACTATGAACGTCGAGTGCAATCGGGGGCGGTGGTCTTGCTGCCCATCGGTGCCACGGAGCAGCACGGGCCCCATTTGCCCCTGGGCACCGATGCCTTGTTGGCCAGTGCAATCAGCGAAGACGTGGCCAGGGAAATCGGCGGCGTGGTAGCCCCGGCCTTGTCCTATGGCTATAAATCCCAGCCCAAATGCGGTGGTGGGCAGCACTTCTGCGGAACTACCAGCGTGGACGGTGCGACCCTGATCGTCATGGTTCGCGATGCCGTGCGCGAGTTTCATCGCCATGGCGTGAAGCGTCTGGTCCTGGTGATCGGGCACTACGAAAACCAGTGGTTCGTGACCGAAGGCATCGAGCTGGCGATGCGTGACATCGGCGCGCAAGCGGGGCTGGAAGTCATGCGCCTTGAGCATTGGGAATTCGTGAAATCGCAAACCCTGGACAGGATCTTCCCGAACGGCTTTCCGGGCATCGCGCTGGAGCACGCGGCGGTCATCGAGACGTCGATGATGCTGCACTATCACCCGGAGCTGGTGTGCCTGGAGAAGATTCCTGACCACGGGCCGGCTGAATTCCCGGTCTACGACATGTACCCGACACGAACAGAATGGGTCCCGGCCAGTGGCGTGCTGTCCTCCGCGCTGGGGTCCAGCGCAGAGAAGGGACGCCTATTGGTGGTGGATGTGATCAGTGGCATTGCCCAGGCCGTCCGATCAGAGTTCCGGCTTGCTGCGACTCTGCCGTCGCTCTTCTGAGTGTCGACGGCTCCTGCCGCACTTCGGTGGTCATGGATGAATGGGTCATGTGTTGCACTGTTCGCCACCGGACAGTTGATCAACAGCGTTGTCCCCGTGCAGGCATTTCCAATGGATGGGGTTATTATCTAACCGACTGTATTTAAACGAATAATTACTTGGCATGAATCGTGTTGATAGTGCATTGAGAGGCACCGGGAAAGTGGTGCTGAACCTATCGAGCAGGAGTCACCATGCCACGGGAAATTCGTTTGAATGCCTTCGAGATGAACTGTGTCGGTCATCAGTCGCCGGGTCTTTGGAGGCACCCCAAGGATCGTGCCTGGCAATATAAGGATCTGGACTACTGGACCGACCTGGCCAAGCTGCTGGAGCGCGGCAAGTTCGACGGCATTTTCATTGCCGATGTGATCGGCATCTACGATGTGCTCGGCGGCAATGGCGATGCGGCCATCCGCCAGGCGACTCAGGTGCCGGTCAACGATCCGCTGGCGTTGATCACGCCGATGGCGCTGGTGACCGAACACCTGGGTTTCGGCCTGACTGCTTCGCTGACTTTCGAGCACCCGTATCCTTTCGCCCGCCGCCTCTCCACCCTGGACCACCTGACCAAGGGCCGCATCGGCTGGAACATCGTTACGTCCTACCTCGACAGCGGCGCGCGCAACCTCGGGCAAAAAGCCCTGAGCGACCACGACGCGCGTTACGACTACGCCGATGAATATCTGGAGGTGCTCTACAAGCTGTTCGAAGGCAGTTGGGAGGAGGGCGCCGTGGTGCGTGACCGCCAGCGCGGTATTTTCACTGACCCAAGCAAGGTTCACGAGATCCGTCACCAGGGCACGCATTTCCAGGTGCCGGGCATTCACCTTTGCGAGCCTTCGCCGCAACGCACGCCGGTGCTGTACCAGGCCGGGGCGTCGAGTCGCGGCAAGGACTTCGCCGCCGGGCACGCCGAGTGTGTATTCGTTGCCGCGCCGTCCAAGGTGATCCTCAAGAAGACCGTGGCGGATATCCGTCGTCGCGCCGCCGAGGCCGGGCGTGATCCGCGCAAAGTGCTGATCTTCAACCTGCAAACGGTGATCGTCGACGAGACCGACGCCAAGGCGCAGGCCAAATGGCAGGAGCTGAAATCCTATAGCAGCTACGAGGGCGCATTGGCGCTGATCTCCGGCTGGACCGGCATTGACTTCGGGCAGTACCGACCCGACCAGGTGCTCAAGCACATCCATACCAACGCCATTCAATCGGCGGTGGAAACCTTTTCCACCGCCGACCCGGACAAGCAGTGGACCGTACAGGAACTGGCGGACTGGGTCGGCATCGGTGGTTTCGGGCCGTTGATTGTCGGCAGTGCGCAGACCGTGGCTGACGAGTTACAGGCCTGGGTCGAAGACACCGATGTGGACGGTTTCAACCTGGCTTATGTCCTGGCCCATGAAACCTTCAGCGACGTGGTCGAGTTGCTGGTGCCGGAGTTGCAAAAGCGCGGTGCCTACAAAACCGAATACCGCCCCGGCACCCTGCGCGACAAGCTGTTCGGCGATGGACCGCGACTGCCGGCCAACCACCCTGGCGCGGGCTATCGGGACTTGGGCCGCAAGACCCCGCGGGCCAGCGTAGTTGAGCCGGCCTTGGCCGGCGAGGAGTAACCGCATGAGCATCTACGAACTCAATGCGCCGCTGCCCGACGTGGTCACCGACAGTGCCTTGGTGGCGTTGCAGCGCTGGGCCCGGGAACGGCCGACACAAATTGCCCTGCGTCATCGACGTCTCGGCGCGTGGAAGGCTTGGCGCTGGATCGATGTGCAGCGCGAGGTCGATCGCATGGCCGATGGTTTACGCCAGCAAGGCTTTGGCCCCGGTGCGCGACTGGCACTGAGCGGCGCTTTCGAACCGAGCCTGTTGATCCTGGCGCTGGCCGCCCGCCAATTGGACGGGCACAGCCTGGTGATCGACCGCGACAGCCGCGGTGAAGATTTGCAACGACAGTTGCGCCTGGCTCGCCCGGCGTTTGCCTTCGTCCAGCATCGCGAGAGCGTGTCCCACTGGCTCAACTGCGGTCTGGATCAGCAGTGGCCGCTGCGGCTGTACTCAACCCAGGTCAACGCCGCCGCCAGCGGTTTATGGCAAGTGCAGTCGTTGTCGGTGCTGTTCGTCACGCAGGCGCCGCAGGCCCAGCGCCAGGGTTGGGCACAAGCCGCAGCAGACGAGGTGGTGTGGGTCGATGAAGGCACCGAGTGGCACGAGGGTCTGGGCCATTTGCTCAGCCGTTGGCTGGAGCATGGCGAAGGCCTGGCGTTTCCGGAGACCCGTGAATCGGCGAGCCGCGACCGCCGCGAAATCGCCCCGACTGGCTTGCTGCTGTCCAGCGCACGTGTCGAGTCGCTGGCGGCGGAAATCGAAGCGCGCCTGCCACAGCAGGGCAGTTGGCAGCGGCGCCTGTGCGAATGGACCCTGATTGATCCGCGACGTGGTTTTCGCCGCTGGCTCAAGGCGCGGGTACGGCATCTGCTGGGCTTGCGGCGATTGCGTCGGATCGAGGTGCCGAGCGCGCCGGCCGGCGTCGCAGTGGGCAACCCGACACACCCATCCTGGTTGCATGAATACCTGGAGCGGGCGGCATGAATGCCTTGCTGGAGGTGCGTAACGTGTCGCTGTCGTTCAAAGGCGTAAAGGCGATTTCCGACCTTTCGTTCAGCGTGCGGCTGGGCGAAATCTGCGCGCTGATCGGGCCGAACGGTGCGGGCAAGAGTTCGCTGCTGAACATTCTCAACGGGGTCTACCGGGCCGATGCAGGACAGTTGTTCTTCGCGGCCGAGCCCCTGCGTCGGCCGCATCCGTTGAAGGCGGCCCGGCTCGGTATTGGCCGGACATTCCAGAACAATGCGCTGTTCAAGAAGATGAGCGTGGTGGACAACCTGCTCACCGGCCTGTCGCGTTTCCAGCGCACGTTCTTCCTTGAACAGGCGTTCGGCCTGCCGCGTGCCCGGCGGGAGGCGCGAACATTCGCCGAGCGTGCCGAGCGGGTGCTGGAGTTCCTCGAATTGCAGGCCTGGCGCGATGTCGCGGTGGGCAGCCTGGCCTACGGCCTGCAAAAGCGCGTGGAGCTGGGTCGGGCGCTGATTGCCCAGCCGACCCTGCTATTGCTCGACGAGCCGATGGCTGGGATGAACGCCGAGGAAAAACAGGAGATGAGTCGCTTCATCGCCGACGTCAATCGCGACCTGGGCACCACGGTGATTCTCATCGAGCACGACATTCAGGTGGTCATGGGGTTGTCCAGCCATGTGGTGGTGCTGGACTACGGACGCAAGGTCGGCGATGGCACGCCGGCTGAAGTCCAGGCCAATCCCGACGTGATCGCGGCCTATTTGGGGGCGCCTCGTCCATGAACTTCTTTTTTGAAACCCTGATCGGCGGGCTGTTGGCCGGCACCATGTACTCTCTGGTCGCCATCGGCTTCGTGCTGATCTATAAGGCCAGTGGCGTGTTCAACTTCGCCCAGGGCGCCATGCTGTTGTTTGCCGCGCTGACCTTCGTCAGTTTGCGCGAGCAGGGCCTGTCGTTTGCCTTGGCGCTGGTCTTGACGGTGCTGGTGATGATCATCGGTGCGCTGCTGATCGAGCGGCTGGTGTTGCGGCCGCTGGTCAACCGTTCGCAGATCACCTTGTTCATGGCCACGCTCGGCCTGTCGTTCGTCATCGAAGGCCTGGCCCAGGGATTGATGGGCGCCCAGGTGCGCGCGTTGGACCTGGGCATCGAGGACGTCCCGCTGTTTGTCGGCGAGATCATGGTCAGCCAGTTCGACTTGATCGCCGCCGGAGTGTCGGCGCTGCTGGTGGCGGTGCTGGCCTTGCTGTTCAACAAGACGCGCATCGGTGTCGCCCTGCGCGCGGTGGCCGACGATACCCGTGCAGCGCTGTCGCTGGGCATCAACCTCAACCGCATCTGGCAGATCGTCTGGGCCGTGGCCGGGGTGGTCGGGCTGGTCGCCGGGTTGCTCTGGGGCGCACGCCAGGGCGTGCAGTTCTCGCTATCACTGGTGGTGCTCAAGGCGTTACCGGTGCTGATCATCGGTGGTTTCACCTCGATCGGCGGCGCTATCGTCGGCGGATTGATCGTCGGTGCGGCCGAGAACCTGGCCGAAGCCTATATCGGCCCGCTGGTTGGCGGAGGCATCACGCCCTGGTTTGCCTATTTCCTCGCGCTGATTTTTCTCTACATCCGCCCGGCCGGCCTGTTCGGCGACCGGGTCATCGAGCGGGTATGACCTTATGACCAATCCTGTTGCGACCCTCAACGCCAGCTTCGATGAAGCACCGCTGACCCTCGTGCGTCGCCGCTGGCAACCCGGCTTGTTGGTCCTGCTGCTGGTGGCCTTCGTCGGGTTGCCTTGGTTGGGCAACGACTACTGGCTCAACGCGATTCTGATTCCTTTCCTGGTGCTGTCGCTGGCGGGCCTGGGGCTGAACTTGCTGACCGGCTACACCGGCCAGACGTCGGTGGGTGCGGCCGGCTTCATGGCCGTCGGCGCCTTCGCCACTTACGGCTTGCTCTTGCGGGTGCCAGGGCTGCCGCTGCCGCTGGCACTGATCGGCGGTGGCGTGATTGCCGGGCTGGTGGGGCTGGTGTTCGGCATACCCAGTTCGAGGATCAAGGGTTTCTACCTGATGGTTACCACGCTCGCCGCGCAGTTCTTCCTGGAATGGGTGTTCGCCAAGTTTCCCTGGTTCTACAACTACGCTTCGTCCGGCACCATCAGTGCCCCGCGCCTGGAGCTGTTCGGCCACAACCTGAGCACCCCGGTCGGTCGCTACCTGTTGACCCTCAGTTGCGTGGTGCTGTTGACCTGGGTGGCGGTCAACCTGGTACGCAGCCAGGTCGGCCGCAACTGGATGGCGATCCGCGACATGGACACGGCGGCCGCCGTGATCGGCATTCCGGTGGAGCGCTACAAGCGCATGGCCTTCGCCGTCAGTTCCTTTTACCTGGGCGTCGCCGGGGCGCTCTGGGCGTTCGCCTACCTGGGCACGGCCAGTGCCAGCAGCTTCGACATCAACCGCTCGTTCCAGATTCTCTTCATCATCATTATCGGTGGCATGGGCAGCATAGCCGGCAGCTTCATCGGCGCCGCGTTCATCAGCCTGACGCCCATCCTGCTCAGCCATGCGGGGCTATGGCTGTTCAACGGCAACGTCGATGGCGGGCAATTGCAGAACCTGCAAAAAGTTCTCTTCGGCGGCTTGATCGTCTGGTTCCTGATCAGGGAGCCGGAAGGACTGGTGCGCCTGCTCGGCGACCTGCGCGAACGCATCAAGGCCTGGCCGCTGCGGTTCTGATTTCAACTCACCCTGACGGACCTTGACCCAACCCTGGGAGAGGAGTCTCAACCTTTCATAAGAAGTGCATTCCATGCGTAAAATCTTGCCTCGCTTGCTGTTTTCCAGCCTCTTCGTATTGGGTGCCCAGGCCCTGCTACCTGCCGCTACCCAGGCGGCGGCCAACCAGCAATTCTTCCCACTGGCCACCTACCGGGTCGGCGCCTATGCCTCCAGCGGCATCCCGGTTTGGGCCGGCATGATCGACTACCTGCGCTACATCAATGAGGTGGAAGGCGGCATCAACGGTGTAAAACTGGTCTGGCAGGAATGCGAGACCGAATGGACGGCGGAGAAGGGCATCGAGTGCTACGAGCGCTTCAAGAACGGCCTCGATGGCGCACCCGTGGCGATCTACTCGCCCAACGGCGCGCCGGGTGCCTATGCCCTCGCGGACAAGGCCGAAGCCGACAAGATTCCCTTGATCACCCTCGGCTACGGCCGTACCGAAGCCACCGATGGCCGGGTGTTTCCCTATAACTTCCCGGTCATGTTGACCTTCTACAGCGAAGCCTCGGCGTTCATCAATTACGTGGCCGAGCGCGAAGGCGGGTTCGATAAGCTCAAGGGCAAGAAAATTGCCACGGTCTACCACGACTCCGCCTACGGCCGGGAAACCCAGGGACCGCTGGCGCTGCTGGCGCAGAAGTACGGCTTCGAAAACATCCAGATTCCGGTGGCTGATCCGGGCAACGAGCAGGCGGCGCAATGGCGCCAGGTGCGGCAGGTCAAGCCAGACTGGGTATTCCTGCGCACCTGGGGCGTGTCCACCCCGGTGGCGATCAAGACCGCGGCGCGGTTCGGCTTCCCGGTGGATCGCATCGTCGGCGACATCTGGGCCAGCTCCAACGAAGACGTGCTGCCGGCCGGTGAGGCGGGTAAGGGCTATTTGGCCCTGACGCCTTATCCGGGCGGCGCCGAGTTCGACATCCACCGGCGCATTCGTCAGTACATCCTCGATACCGGCAAGAGCGACCTCAAGGATCCGAAGAGCTTCGGCAGCGTGTACTACAACTCCGGCCTGGTGAACGCGGCCATCGCCGTCGAGGCGATCCGCACCGGACAGAAGAAATTCGGTAATCGTCCACTCAACGGCGAAGAAGGCCGCTGGGGCCTGGAGCACCTTGATCTCAACGACGCGCGCCTCAAGGAGATCGGTTACCTGGGGCTGATGCAGCCGCTGAAGTTGTCATGCAGCGACCATGAGGGCGGTGGCGCGGCCAAGGTACAGCAGTGGGACGGCCAACAGTGGAAGCTGATCACCGACTGGGTCCAGGCCGATCGCGCCACGTTGCGTCCGTTGATCGACGCCAAGGCGGCCGAGTATGCGAAGGAAAAAGGTGTGACCGCCCGTGATTGCGCGGCGCAGTAGGCAGCGCATGCTTGGCAAATCCAATGACAACCGGGTGCCAGCGCGCCCAAGGGGTAGGAAACAATGACCAGTGCGATCCTTCCTGTCACCCAGGGCAACGAGTTGCTGGCGGTAGACGACATCGAAGTGATTTACGACGGCGCGATCCTCGCCGTGGCCGGGGTTTCCCTGCGGGTCGGACAGGGCGATATCGTTGCTCTGCTTGGCGCCAATGGGGCCGGCAAGAGCACCACGCTCAAGGCCATCTCCGGGCTGGTCCAGGCCGACCGGGCGCAAGTCAGCCGGGGCCATATCCACTTCCAGGGCCGCGACACTGCCGGCGTGGCGGCCAATGTGCTGGCCCGCCAGGGCATCGTCCATGTCCTGGAAGGCCGGCATGTGTTCGCCCACCTGACCGTCGAGGACAACTTGCGCAGCGGCGGCTTCCTGCGCAAGCCGACGCGACGTGAGCTGGAGCAGGACCTGGAGCGCATCTATGCCTGGTTCCCACGCCTGAAGACCAAGCGCAAGACCCAGGCCGGGCTGACGTCGGGCGGCGAACAGCAGATGCTCGCCATCGGCCGCGCCTTGATGACCCATCCGCGCCTGGTGTTGTTGGACGAGCCTTCGATGGGCCTGGCGCCGATCCTGGTCGAGGAGATCTTCGCCATCGTCGCTCAGCTCAATGCCCAAGAGGGCATGAGCTTTCTCATCGCTGAGCAAAACATCAATGTCGCGCTGCGCCACGCCAGCTACGCCTACATCCTGGAAAACGGCCGGGTGGTAGGCGAGGGTGGCGGGGCCGAGCTGGCGGCGCGGGAGGATATCCAGCATTTCTATTTGGGAGGCAAGGCCGGTTGATGCGTGGCCGACGCACTGTTTGCCCGGCAACAGCGAATCTGCAATTTGCCGCTCCAGAGGCTTTTTCGTGTTGTTGATTGTCTTTCAACCAATTGAAAACAAAGGATTTTATAGGTTGGTACGGGCTGTGCTTAGGCCTAGGAGAACCCGTTACGCATGGAGTAGCACATGACCCAGTCAACGATTTTGGACTTGCCCCAACAGGCCCGCCCGGCGCCCCGCAGCCCGGCCCATATCATCCGCAGCGACGCCGAGGCCATTGAGGTGGCGCAGCGTCTGGCCGAGGATTTCGCTCGCGAAGCGGCGCTGCGCGATCGTGAGCGGCGCCTGCCTTGGGACGAACTCGAGCGTTTTTCCCAGAGCGGACTTTGGGCGATCACTGTGCCGAAAGCCTACGGTGGCGCTGGGGTGTCCTATGTCACCCTCAGTGAGGTCATCGCTACCATCTCTGCGGCCGATTCGTCCCTTGGCCAGTTGCCGCAAAACCATTTGGGCGTGCTCAGCAACCTCGGCCTGACCGGCAGCGAGGAGCAGAAGCAACGCTATTACGCCAAGGTGCTGCAAGGCTATCGCTTCGGCAATGCCTTCTCCGAGGCGCGCAGCCAATACGTCACCACGTTCCAGACGCAGATCCGTTTCGACGCTGACACGGCGGTACTCGACGGCGAGAAGGCCTACTGCACTGGGGCGCTGTTCGCTCATATCGTCCCGGTTGCCGGGGTGGACGAGGCGGGTCATGTGCACATCGCATTGGTTGCGCGCGACGCGGCGGGCCTGACGGTGCTCGACACCTGGGATGGTTTTGGCCAGCGAATCACCGCCAGCGGCCAGGTGCGCATCGAAGGCGTACGGGTGCCTGCCAGCGATGTGGTGCCGGCCGGCAAGGCCTATGAGCAACCCACCGCCGACGGCCCGATCTCGCAAATCATCCAGGCCGCGGTCGACACCGGCATTGCCCGTGGCGCTTTTGCCGAGACCTTGCGCGTCGCCCGCCAGGCACGTCCGTGGGTGGACAGTGGCCTGCAACACGGCTGGCAGGACCCCCTTGGGCAAGCGCTGATCGGTGAGCTGGCCTGGCGCCTGCAAGCGGCCGAGGCGATTTTGCATCGTGCGGCACAGGCAGTCGACCGTGCCGTCGCCGAACCCACCGAGGAGCGGGTCGCCGAAGCGTCGGTTATCGTCGGCCAGGCCAAGGTGCTCTCTACGGAAATTTCCCTGGAAGCCTCCAGCCGCCTGCTGGAGCTGGGCGGCACGCGCAGCGTCTCGGCCAGTCAAGGCCTGGACCGTTTCTGGCGCAACGCGCGGACCCACACCCTGCATGACCCGGTGCGTTGGAAATATCACCTGGTGGGCAACCAGCTTCTCAACGGCGTCAAGCCGCAACGTCATTCCTGGAACTGAGGTATCGAGCATGTCCAACGTACATTCTCAAGGTCGCAGCGACCTGGCCCATGCCCGTCATGTCGAGGCGGCACTGCTTGAATACCTGCGCGGGCAGAGTGCTCGTCACGAGGCGCTGGTGATCGCCGCGGTCGGCGAACTGCGCATCCGCATCGACGCCGCCGATGCCTTGCTTGAACGCGCCGACCAGTCCCAGTCAGCGGCGATTGCCTTTCGCTTGGCGGCGGCCGAGGCGGCGCGCCTGTCCGGCCATCTTTACTTCGAACTGGCCGGCCGTAGCCTGCCGCGACCGCTGCCGGACAGCGCCGAACCGGCGCTGCTGACCCAGCGTCGGCTGTTGGGGGATCATTACCTCAATGGCGCGGCGTTGGCTGATGGGCAAGAAGCTGGATCGAACGGATGAAGCATCCAGATTGAGACCGTATGCGCCACAGGGGATTTGCGTCCAACGCATCCCCCCCTGTGGCACGAGCTTGCGCAAGCGACCTCGCTTCAGCTCAGGCCGAATAACCTTCGTGCGTTACCGTGGAAAAACTTCTCCAGCGCCTCGTCCTTCAACCCCAGTTGCAGGGCGTCTTCGATGCTCTGACGGATCGGGCGGAAGGTGTAGGACGAGCCAAACAGCAACTGATCGGCCAGGTAACCATTGGCGGCCTGCACGTAACCCTCACTCCCCGGCAGGAACAGGTACATGTCCGGCACCAGGTGAACGTTTTCGTAGCGGAACGCGATGCCGAGGGCCTGTTGCACATTGGGCCAATAGCCGTGATAGACGACGATCGCCAAGTCCGGGAATGCGCGGGCGACCGCGGCCAGGCGCGCCGGGTCGTTATAGGTTGGGTTCGGCGTGGTCGGCCCGCTCATCAGGAACAACGGGATGCCGCGCTTTTGCAGGTGCTCGTAGATCGGCCAGTACAGCGCATCGTCGGGATGCCGGGCCGGTTCGGCGAAGCCCGGTTCCAGGTCGATGCCGGCCAGGCCCAGCGAGTCGATGGCCCGGTCGATTTCTGCCAGGGCGCCTTCGATGCCCTGTAGCACCGGTTCCACCGCGCCGATGCCGATCAGTGATGCATGACCGTGGACGATTTCGTGGATGCGCTCATTGGGCAGATGCTGCCCCGGGGTGTGGCGCCCGACCACCACGGCTTTGTCCAGCCCGGCATCACGCACCTCGGCGAGAAAACCCTGTGGGGTCAGCGAACGCTCGAAATGATCATCCGCGCCGCGGGTGCCGACGCGCCGATTGAGCCAGCGCGCCACGTCATGCTCGGGCGAGCCCGGGACGCCACCGAAGAAAGGATGCAGGTAGGCCGGGCGACAGCGCAGGTCGATGATTTTCATGCGACGTTCTCCTGGCCGGCACGCACATCGAAGGCGCCGCCGGTGAAGGCGCCATCCACGGTGACCTTGCCTTTGCCCGGCAGCAACGGAAACACCAGCTCGGCAAAGCGGTACGCCTCTTCCAGATGTGGGTAGCCGGACAGTACGAAGCTGTCGACGCCCAGGTCGGCGTATTCCTGCAGGCGCGCGGCGACGGTTTCTGGATCGCCCACCAGGGCTGTGCCGGCACCGCCACGTACCAGGCCTACGCCGGCCCAGAGGTTAGGCGCCACTTCCAGCTGGTTGCGATCACCGCCATGCAGCGCGGCCATGCGCCGCTGGCCTTCGGAGTCCATTTTGGCGTAGTTGGCCTGGGCGGCGGCGACAGTGGCGTCATCGAGGTGGCTGATCAGTTCATCGGCGGCGGCCCAAGCGGCTTCGCTGGTTTCCCGCACGATCACATGCAGGCGCACGCCGAAGCGCACGCTGCGGCCATGCCTGGCGGCGCGGGCGCGCACGTCGGCGATTTTCTCGGCCACGGCCGCCGGTGGTTCGCCCCAGGTGAGGTAGGCATCGACATGCTTGGCGGCCAGCTCGTGGGCGGCCTCGGACGAGCCGCCGAAGTACAGCGGCGGATAGGGCTTTTGCAAGGGGGCGAAGAAATTCTGTGCGCCCCGGACCTTCAGATGCTTGCCGTCGAAGTCGACGGTTTCGCCTTGCAGCAGGCGGCGCCAGATGGTCAGGAACTCATCGGAGGCTTCGTAGCGCTCATCGTGGGCAAGGAACACACCGTCGGCTTGCAGTTCGGTAGCGTCGCCGCCGGGAACCACGTTGAGCAGCAGGCGACCGCCGCTGGCCTGGTCCAGGCTGGCGGCCTGGCGCGCCGAGGCGGTGGGGTTGCCGAGCGACGTGCGCAGCGCCACCAGCAGCTTGATGCGCTGGGTCACTGGAACCAGGCTGGCGGCGGTCACCCAGGGATCGAGGCAACTGGCACCGGTGGGAATCAGCAGGCCGTCGTAGCCGAGCTGGTCGGCGGCCACGGCGATTTGCCGCATATAGGCGTTGGTCGCCGGTCGGCCACTGCCGGAATGCCCCAAGTAACGGGTATCGCCGGAGGTGGGAAGGAACCAGAAAATATCCAGGCTCATGGGGTTTGATCCTTTTGCTGTTGGGAGTCTGGAAGGGCGCTGGGCCCTTCCGGTATCGCAACGCTTGGCATTTTGGAAGGGTTGGCCGGTCACCCTGTGGCTACGGCTGGGGCCGTTGCGGCGGGCGGGGCATTGCCCGGTTTTTTGTTATCAGATCGACAATTGAATGGCCCGGGTGGGCCGTTCCTGGGTGTCCGGGCGGCGGCGATTGACCACCAATTCGCCAATGGCGATCAGGCGTGCGCGGGTGACGTTGCGACTGAGGCCAAGCAGGTTGGCGGTGCGCACCTGGTTGCAGTGGCAAAAGCGGTAGGCGGCCCGCAGCAGGCTGTCTTCGACTTTCTCGTGAAGGCCGCCGGACTGTTCTTCGAACAATCGGTGAAAGGTCCGCAATAACTGTTCATCGGCGCTTTCGCCGGCGCTTGCCTGTGGCTGTTCCTGGCGTTCGATGCGGATCGGCGACAGGCGCAGGTCGTCTTCCTGCACCAGGCCGTTGCGGCACACCAGAAGGGTGTGGTGGAGGACATTCTCCAGCTCGCGGATGTTGCCTGGCCAGCTGTAGTCCACCAGTTTGCGCTCGGCCTGCGGGGTCAGGCGTACTTCGCCGTAGCCCAGGCGCTGGCAGTAGGTTTTGATGAAGTGGCGCGTCAGCGGCACGATGTCGCCCGGTCGCTCGCGCAGTGGATAGAGTTGCAGACTCACCACATCGAGGCGGTAGTAGAGGTCTTCGCGAAAGTTGCCGGCACTGATGGCCTTGTCCAGTTGCACGTTGGTGGCAGCGACCACGCGCACGTTGATCGCAATGCTCTTGCGTGAACCCAGGCGCACCACCTCGCGTTCCTGCAACACACGCAGCAACTTGACCTGGATGGCCATGGGCAAGTCGCCGATCTCGTCGAGGAATAGGGTTCCGCCGTTGGCTTCCTCGAACCAGCCGGCCTTGGCGGCGAGGGCACCGGTGAACGCGCCTTTTTCATGGCCGAACAGCTCCGCCTCTACCAGCGATTCGGAGAACGCACCGCAGTTGACCGCGACAAAGGGACCGTTGCGCCGGCCGCTGAGGTTGTGGATGTGGCGTGCGACCAGCTCCTTGCCCGTGCCTGTCTCGCCAATGATCAGGACGCTGGCCTCACTGGGGGCGACCTGTTGCACGTGAGCGAGAAGCGCCTGCGATCTAGGGTCTTCGAAGACCTGCGCGGTCGCCCGGATCGAGGTGGCCAATGTCGGCGAAGGTGGAAGGGTCAGCAGTTGCATGGGCATCCCTATGAGTAGAAGGAGGGGGTGGGCCGCGTCTGGCTCAGCGCCCATTCACCCAGTTCGTGGAGTTTGTAATCCACCGGATCGTGCAGGCTCTGGGTGCGCAGGTTGCGCCAGTGGCGGTCCAGGCGCAGCGACGCATGGGTGGCGCGGGCGCCGGTGACTTCGAACAGGCGGCTGCAAATGTCCAGGCCGGTGCGCACGGCAGCGACCTTGGCGGTGGCGATGGACAGCGCCAGTTGCGCGCGTTCCTCGGCGCCCAGGGCATGGCCCTTGTTCCAAGCGGCATCGAGCTGCTCGGCGGCGCGTTCCACCAGCAGGCGCACCCCCTCCAGGCCGACCCAGAACTCGCCGAAGTGGCGCAAAATGTACGGGTCTTCGCTGACATGCTGGGCCTTGGAGCGGAACCACGGTCGACCTTCCTTGAGCGTGTAGTGACGGGCCTCTTCCAAGGCACCTTCGGCAATGCCGAGGAAAATATGGGCGAAGTGCAGTTGCGCGATCAGCGGACGCAGGCAGGCGAAGGGCGTGCTCAGGGGGCCGGGATCGAGCAGCAACTCGTTTTCTTCCACCCGCACCCGTTCGAAGGTGGCGCTGCCGCTGTCGGTCTGGCGTTGGCCCATGTTGTCCCAATCACCGTGCAGGGTAATGCCAGTGCGGCCGCTGGGAATGGCGGCGATCAATAGCTTGCCGCTGGCGCTTTCATCGATGGCCGAGGCGATCAGCATTTCCGAGTCGCTGGCGCCGGAGCAGAAGCTTTTCTTGCCGGAAAACTCACGCCAACCGTCGAAGGTCTTGACCACGGTGCGGGTATCCAGTGGGTTCAACGCATTGCCCCAGAACCAGTTCTTGCGGGCGGTCTGTTCGAACCAGGGCTGCCACTGATCGGGGCGGGAAAACAGGCGCACGGTGGCCAGCATCAAGTGCTGGAAACCGAAGACGTGGGCGATGGAGCTGTCCACCTTGGCAAATTCGCGCACCACGCCGAGGGTTTCGCTCCAGCTGGCACCGAGGCCGCCGAATTGCGTGGGGATGCTCAAGGCCAGCAAGCCGCTTTGGCGGATGGCATCGCGTTGCAGCTTGGGCGTGCCGCCGGCCTCGTCGCGCTCGACGGCGGTTTCAGCGAACTCCGCCGCCAGTCGGCGAGCGGTTTGCAGCGGCGTCAGTACCGTGGGTTGTTGATGGGTTCTCAAGCGATGTCCCTCGCAAAAAGGCCGTCCAGGCAAATGCAGTCGTGATTCATGCGGATTCCTCAGGCGATTTTGCGCAGTGCCTGCGCCTGGCCAGTGAACAGGCGAGCGGCACGTTCGGCGGCCAGTTCGATGCGGGCTTGCAGACCCTGGCTGGCGAGGCGGTAGTCAACGAAATCGGTCTCGCTGGCATAGACGCCGATGGGCAAGGTGAGGGACTGGAAGAAGCTGAACAGCGGACGCAATTGATGATCGAGGACCAAGGCGTGACGCTCACTGCCACCGGTGGCCGCGAGCAAGACCGGCGTGTTGACCAGCGCGTCCTGGCCGACCAGGTCGAACAAATGCTTGAACAAACCCGGATAGGTGCCACGGTAAACCGGCGCGGCGACGACTAGCAGATCGGCCGACTCAATCAGTCGCAGTTCATGCTCGACCGTCTCTGGCAATTCCTTGCGCCACAGTGCAGCGCCAAGCGGACGGGCAATGTTGCCCAGTTCGATCAGGTGGGGGTCGATGACCAGATGCTGACCGAGTTCGCCCAGGATGGCTTCGGTCAATGCCAGTGTGCGCGAGGGGCGGGCGGTACCGCCGGAAACGGCGACGACTTTCAGTGGAGTGCTCATCCTAGGTGTTCCTGTTGGACTGTTGATCGAGGTACAGGGGCTTGAGCAAGGGCCGTACCAAGGTGCGCCGCTCAGTGTTTGCTGGGGGCTGGAGGCGGGGAGTGGGGGCGGGCTGTTGATTTTGCGCAGGGTTTGTTGAGTTGCTGTTGCCCGGCAGACAGTTAGGCTACTGTTTCTGGCGCAACAGCTTCGCGTTCATAAGGCCAAGGAGTGCTTCAAATGCAGCGAGTGGAGTGGCTTGAGCATCAAATCGATCTGCTTCGTTAGGACTGCGTGTGAATCGCTTACTGCGGCCATTGCTCAAGCAGAATCGAGACGAACTTCTCCGCGGCGGGAGACAGAGATGCGCCCCGTCGATAGACCAACCCCAGTGATCGGTTTACCACGGGTTCGATCAGCGGCACGCTGACCAGCGTTGGGTGGTCCCCGGCGGGCATTGCCAGGCTGGGCATCGCCGACACCCCGAGGCCAGCCTCGACCAACCCCAGCGACGTGGACAAGTGCTGCACTTCGTAAAACCACTGCGGACGCCAACTCAGGCCTGACAAGGCGTGATCGAGCAGCATGCGGTTTCCGCTCAGGCGGCCCACCCCGATCAACCGATAATCGCTGAGTTCCGACCAGGTGACGGCGCTACGTTGAGCCAATTCATGGTCCCGTCGGCAGGCCAGCACAAACGGCTCGTTGACCAAGGGCACGAACTCGATGTCCGGATGCTGGCCGCTCATCATGTTGATGCCAAAATCGGCTTCGCCTCGTAGCACCGCCTCCAATCCTTCGTTGGCGCTGAGGTCGAGCAGGCGGATGCGGATCTTTGGGTAACGCTCGTTGTAGAGGCGGATCACCGAAGGCAGGAAATAGAACGCTGCGGTAGGAATACACGCCAGTGTCACCCGGCCGATCTGTCGCTCTGCCAGTTCGCGGATGTTGAGAATCGAGTCATCGAAATCGTCCAACAGGCGCCGCGCCTTGGGCAGGAAGTCACGACCGACGCTGGTCAGGCTGACTTTGCGTGTCGTGCGGTCGAGCAGGGCGGTGCCCAATCCTTCTTCGAGCTTTTTCATCCGTCGGCTCAGGGCCGGCTGGGACAAATGCAACGCATCGGCAGCCTCGTGGAAGCTGCCCAGCTCAGCGATTTTCACGAAAGAGCGAATGTCCTGAAGTTCGTATTCCATGGCCTTTCCCATCGATGTGCGCGATATGTCATGGGTTCATCCTAGGATAATTCTTTTGTGAAACGCAATAATCGCTCCGATCTTTGCATTGGAAACACTTTTTAAACCCTGCCACTCTTGTTCTCAGCACATCAATTGTCCAGATTGATCAACAAGAGTTAATGCTCATGCAACGAATTCCTTGTGTCTTAATGCGCGGCGGTACCTCCAAGGGGCCGGTATTCCTTGCCTGGGACTTGCCTGCTGCCATCGCGGAACGTGACGAGTTGCTGCTGAACCTGATGGGCTCCGGCCATGAGCTGGAAATCGACGGCATCGGTGGCGGTAGCCCGCAAACCAGCAAGGTGGCGATTGTCAGCCCTTCGCTTCACCCTGAGGCGGACGTCGACTATCTGTTTGTCCAGGTCATGGTCTCCCAGCGTCGGGTCGATACCGCACCCAACTGCGGCAATATGCTGTGCGCGGTCGGCCCGTTCGCTATCGAGCAGGGTCTGGTCAAGGCTTCCGGCGACTTGACCTGTGTGCGCATCCGCAACCTCAATACCGGGACCTTTGTGAATTCCGAGGTCCAAACCCCCGGCGGCAAGGTCAGCTATGAGGGCGATACCGCCATCGACGGCGTGCCGGGTACTGCGGCCCCGGTGCAACTGACCTTTCTCGATGCTGCCGGCAGCAAGACGGGGAAACTCTTTCCAACCGGGCAGCCTCAGGATCTGATCGATGGGATTGCGGTGACGTGCATCGACATGGCAATGCCGATGCTGATCGTTGAAGCTGGCCAGCTTGGCAAGCGCGGCGATGAAAGCCCTGCCGAACTGGACGCCGACCAGGCCTTTCTGAAACGCCTGGAGTCCCTGCGACTGAAAGCCGGCCTGGCCATGGGCCTGGGGGATGTCAGCGACAAGGTGATCCCCAAGCCAGTGCTGGTGTCTGCGCCCACCTCTGGCGGGACTCTCCAGGTGCGTTATTTCATGCCGCACAACTGTCACCGCGCCCTGGCGATCACCGGCTCCATTGGCCTTGCGACGGCGTGCGTGACCGAGGGCAGCGTCGTCGCCCAGTTGCTCGGCGGTGTCCGCGAGCCGCGCTTGCAGCAAGTTCGTATCGAGCACCCGAGCGGCGGGATCGATGTCGTATTGTCCTATACCGGCGAGAAGGGTGAGACGATTCGTGCCTCGGTGGTGCGTACCGCCCGCAGGCTTTTTTCAGGTTTCGTCTACGCGACCGCTACCCACCGACTCGCCGGCTAGCCAGGCAGTCCGGGTCGCTTGCATCAGAACAATTCTAAAAATGGGTGATGCCATGAAAGTTGTTAAATCGCTGTACTTTCAGATCATCTGCGCCGTGTTGCTGGGCGTGGTCGTCGGGCACTTCTGGTCGCAACAGGCAATCGCCTTGAAGCCTCTGGGTGATGCCTTCATCAAGTTGATCAAAATGATGATCGCGCCGGTGGTGTTCTGCACCATCGTCACCGGCATTGCCGGCATGAGTGACAAGCGATCCTTGGGTCGCTTGCTGAGCAAGACCATGCTGCTGTTCCTGGCGCTGACGTTGATCAGCCTGATCATCGGCCTGGTGTCGGTCTACCTGTTCAAGCCCGGTGCAGGCATGAATATCGATCCAACCCACCTGAGCACCCAAGGCCTGTCGCAGTACACCGAGTCCGCCGCGAAACTGGGTGTGGTCGAGTTTTTCATGCACATCATTCCCGACACGTTCATTGGCGCATTCGACAAAGGTGAAGTGCTGCCGGTGTTGTTCATCGCCGTTCTCTGTGGCTTTGCCTTGTCGTCCCTGGGCGAGCGCGGCAAACCCGTACTCGATGTGCTGGAGTCGGCTTCGCACATGGTCTTCAAGATATTTTCCTACCTGATGCGCTTCGCTCCGATTGGCGCATTCGGTGCATTGGCCTTCACAGTCGGGCAATACGGCATCACTTCCTTGGGTTCTCTGGCCAAGCTGATCATGACCCTCTACATCGCCTGCGCCTTCTTCGTCTTCGTGGTGTTGGGCGGCATTTGCCGCGCCCATGGCTTCAGCCTATGGAAGTTGCTGCGTTACCTGCGCGAGGAATTCCTGGTGGTGCTGGGGACCTCCTCGACCGAGCCCGTCATGCCGCGCATGCTGGAAAAACTCCAGGCCCTGGGCTGCAAGAGGGGGGTAGTAGGACTGGTGCTGCCCACGGGTTATTCGTTCAACCTCGACGGGACCGCGATCTACCTGTCGCTGGCGGCGGTTTTCATCGCCCAGGCCTGCAACATCGAGCTGACGCTGACCCAGACCATCACCATGTTGGCGATCATGCTGCTGTCGTCGAAGGGCGCCGCGGGGGTGACCGGCAGCGGTTTTGTCGCGCTGGCCTCGACCCTGACGGTCATCCATGACATTCCCCTGGCCGGCCTGGCCCTGTTGATCGGAATCGACCGATTCATGTCCGAGGCCCGGGCACTGACCAGCCTGGCGAGCAACGCCGTAGCAACCGTGGTAATCGCGCTCTCGGAGAATGCCTGCGAGCGTGAAACGCTGTTGAGAACATTGGACGGCAAGCCATCGCCCACAGTGGCCCAGGTGACGGACCAAGCCTGGAATGAGGCAAAAGCCGTCAAACACCTCTAGCGGTCACTGCTGAACCGACATCACGATCTTGTCTCACCAACCCTTCGCCAGGCACACCCGACCGTGCCGCCTGGCGGATGGGCGGCTGTGTGCCCGGGTGTCGGCCAAGCTCACTCATAACAACAAGAGATCTGACTTATGCTCGCTTTACTTGGCTTGGCCATGGTGGTGGTCTTCACGTTTCTGATCATGACCAAACGCTTGTCGCCGATCGTTGCCTTGACCGTTGTGCCGATTGTCTTCGCCGTGATCGGCGGGTTCGGCTCAACCACCGGCAAAATGATGCTGGACGGCCTGAAAATGGTCGCCCCATCGGCGGCGCTGTTGCTGTTCGCGATTCTGTTTTTTGGCCTGATGATCGATGCCGGCCTGTTCGATCCGCTGATTCGCAAACTCCTGAAGCGGGTCAACGGCGACCCGATGAAAATAGCCGTAGGCACTGCGCTGCTGTCGCTGGTGGTGGCGCTGGACGGTGACGGCACGACGACGTACATGATCACCTGCGCAGCGATGTTGCCGCTGTACAAGCGCATCGGCATGAACCCGATGATCCTGGCGACGGTGGCCATGCTCTCACTGAGCATCATGAGCGGCATGACGCCCTGGGGCGGGCCGGCGACGCGGGCCATCGCGGCACTGGGCCTTGATGCCGGTGAATATTTCGTGCCCTTGCTACCGACCATGATTGGCGGTGCGATGTGGGTGGTGTTCACGGCATTCCTGCTGGGCCGTGCCGAGCGCAAGCGCATTGGCAATGTCCAACTGCAGAGCGGCGGCGGTGACTGCTACATCAAGGCAATCATCGAGGACACCCCGCACAAGCGCCCGAAACTGGCCTACGTCAATCTGCTGCTGGTGATCGCCGTCATGACCGCGCTGGTGATGGGGATCATGCATTCGGCAATCCTCTTCCTGATCGGGTTCGTGCTGGCGCTGATGATCAACTATCCGCAGCTGGATATTCAGAAGGAGCGCATCCTTGCCCATTCGGGCAATGCCATGACGGTGGTCCTGCTGGTGTTTGCCGCCGGCATCTTCGCCGGGATTTTTTCCGGGACGAAAATGGTCGATGCGCTGGCGCAAACCCTGGTGGACTGGATTCCACCGTCCTGGGGCCATCTGTTTCCCCTGGTGGTCGCGATTACCAGCATGCCGTTGACCTTCGTGCTGTCCAACGATGCCTATTATTTCGGCGTCGTGCCGATCCTGGCCAACGCCGCCGCAGCCTACGGGATCGATCCGGTCGAAATCGCGCGGGCCTCCATTCTCGGTCAGCCGGTACACCTGATGAGCCCGCTGGTGGCCTCGACGCTGTTGCTGGTGGGCATGGTGGATCGCGATCTTGGCGATTTCCAGAAAGCCACCGTCAAATGGGCAGTACTCACCTCCCTGGTGATTACCACGCTGGCCTTGCTCACCGGGGCCTTGACCCTGTTTTCCTGATTCATCCATCACCTTCGCACTTATGCCTGTCGTGCCTCAATCGAGGCGCGCGCCGGCCTGCGCGCTCAATAACAACAACGAGTAGTTCGACATGACCGGTTTTTTTATCCGTGGGGCTTTGTTTCCAATGCTCGGCCTGTTGCCACTGGCCACCGCCAGCGCCGAGGGATTCATTGACGACAGCAAGCTCAAGCTGCAATTGCGCAACGTTTACTTCAACGAAAATTTCCGTGACGAGCATGGCATGAGCGCCCGAGCGGCAAGGACCGCCAAGAGCGAACGCACCGAATGGGCCCAAGGTTTTCTGTTGGATTACCAGTCAGGTTTCACACCCGGCACCGTCGGTCTTGGTGTCGACGCCCTGGGTCTGCTTGGCGTCAAGCTGGACTCTGGACGTGGCCGCAGCGGCACCGGTCTGCTGCCGGTGCAGGATGACGGTCGCGCAGCCGACGAGTTCGCCAGCGCGGGTATGACCGCCAAGGCCAGGCTGGCCAAGACCACACTCAAATACGGTACCTTGCTGCCCAAGACTCCGGTATTGGTCTACAACGACGCACGGCTGTTGCCCCAGACCTACCAGGGCACGCAAATCAGCAGTACGGACATTGATAATCTGGCGCTCACCGGTGGGCATCTGGAACGTTTCAAACTGCGGGACTCAAGCAACAGCATGCCGATTGTCCCCGATGGATATGCGGGCGATCAGTCAGGGGATTTCAATTATGCCGGTGCCGACTACAAGCTGGGAAAGAACCTCCGGCTGAGCTATTTCTACGGTGAGCTGGAGAACTTCTACCGCCAGAACTTTGCCGGCATCCAGCATGATCTGCCCCTTGGCGCCGGAGTGCTGACCAGCGACCTGCGTTACTTCCACAGCGTCGATTCGGGGACGGCCTACGCAGGCAAGATCGACAACGACATGCTCAGCGGCCTGCTGTCCTATGCGGTTGCCGGCCACACGCTGAGCGCTGGCTACCAGAAACTCAGCGGCGGGGCAGGCTTGCCTTACGTCAGCGGTGCCACGGTCTATTCCTTCAGCAACGTCGGTATCGGCAAGTTCATCGAGGAAGACGAGAAGACCTGGATGCTCGGCTACGGCTACGATTTTGCCCGCCTCGGTGTTCCCGGCCTGACCTTTTCCACTCGCTACCTGAGCGGTAGCGACGGCAAGTCCGATTCCACCGTCAACGAGTGGGAACGTGACGCCGAGATCGCCTATGTGGTGCAGCAGGGCAGCTTCAAGGGCTTGGGCGTGAAGCTGCGCAACTACGTCTACCGCTCGGATTTTTCAAGGGGCCGTGACAGCAACCGGATCTACTTTACCTACGATGTTGCCCTTTGGTAGGTCAGCGCGCCGTGGTGTCCGTCAGCAATAGTCCGGAAGCCAGGGCCAGGAAGCCCTCTACGACTTTGTCGCAGGCCAGGTGAGGATCCTGCGCATTGGCCATCCATAACGAAGCCCCGAGCAGGGCGCCCATGATCAGGCGCGCTGTCGCTTCGGTGTCGACCGTGCGGATCGTCCCCTCATCGAGCAGTCGCTGCAGGCTGCGTTGAGTGCTGCGGATGCAGGCGCTCTGGCTGGGCCACTGCGATGGATCGCCGAGTACGGCGGGTCCATCGAGAAATACGATGCGCTGGATTTCCGGTTCCAGGGACATCTTTATATAAGCGATGGACTCATCGATGAAGCCGTCCCAGGTCGTGGCGGCTTCGTCGATGATCGCTGACAGGCGCTTCACCATTTCTTCATCGATCTGGGCGATGACGGCCTGTAGCAGACCTTTCTTGTCACCGAAATGATGATACAGCGCCCCGCGTGTCAGGCCGGCTTGAGCGGTCAGATCGTCCATCGAACTGTCTGCATATCCTTTCGCTGCAAATGCCTCTCGCGCCGCCTTGATGAGCTTGCCGCGAGTCTCCGTAATCATGTCCGCACGCTTCTGCGCCATCGGTCGACGTCCTCAAAAAAATTTAACATTCATGGCGTATGCGAATTGACATACGTGGCGTATGTCGTATTGTGTCTCACATACGAGGCGTATGCAATCAGCCTGGCGACTTGTTTGCAGGCGCTGGAACGCCGTAAAGCCAGTACAGGATACCGATCGATGCATGAGCAGGGCGACTTCAATGTTTCTCTTTCGAGCCTGGGCGAGGGCAAGACCATTGGGCTGATCGTCAATCCCGTCGCCGGCATGGGTGGGCGCGTGGGCTTGAAAGGCACGGACGGTCCCGATGTGCTGCTCGAAGCGCTGCGCCGTGGCGCGCAGCCAGTCTCAAGCGAACGGGCTTGCCTGGCGCTCAAGCGTCTTGCCGTCTCGAAGGTGCCATTTCGATTGATCACCGGCTCTGGGGCGCTGGGAGAAGAGGCCGCGCGCGCCGCAGGCCTCGACCCTGTCGTGGTGTACCGCTCGACGCCCGGGTCGAACCGGCCAGACGACACGCGCAATGCCGCGCTGGTCATGGCATATGCCTCGGTCGATCTGCTGCTTTTTGCAGGGGGAGACGGCACGGCACGCGATGTGTTGGGCATGGTCAGTGACCGAGTGCCCATCCTGGGGATCCCGACGGGCGTGAAAATGTATTCGGCGGTTTTCGCGACCAACCCGCAAAACGCAGGACACCTTGCGGCGCGATACATCGCCGCAGAGCGCTCGGTGCGCGTTCGCGAGGCCGAGGTCATGGACATCGATGAGGATGCCATGCGCCGCGATCAGGTATCGACACGGCTCTATGGCTACGCGCTCAGCCCTCATGAGCGCCACCTGGCACAAAACGCCAAGGCGGGCTCAGCACCTGATGCGAATCTCGCGCTCGACGCCGTGTCGCGGCAGATCGCTCGCCAAATGAGAGCCGGCTGTCTCTATCTGCTAGGGCCTGGCACAACGACGCGACGGGTCATGAATGCGCTGGGCTTGTCGGCGACGCTGCTCGGCGTGGACGCGGTAATAGACGGCGCTCTCGTTGGTGCCGACCTCAACGAGCAGGCATTGCTCCAGCTCATGGAGGACCACGAAACCCGCATCATCGTCGGCGTGCTGGGGGGACATGGCAGCTTGTTTGGGCGTGGCAATCAGCAGCTCAGCGCCGAGGTCATCCGCAGGGCAGGGCGCGACAACATCATTGTCGTCGCCCCCATGGAAAAGCTGCTGTCGCTGGAGGCCGGCTGTTTGCGTGTCGACACCGGGGACACCGAAGTCGATGCCCTGCTTAGCGGCTACCTGCAAGTGCACACCGGGCCCGAGCGGTCCGTTTTCTTCAGGGTCCGATCCTGATCATTTGTCCCACCCGCAAACCGAGGATAACCCCATGAGCAATCATGTCGCCCACCCCTACATGGCGAACTCCGTACCTGCACTCAAGCAAGCAATGCTCGACTCGATCGGTGTCGACAGCATCGAGGCGTTGTTCCAGCAAATTCCACAGGCTCATCGCCTGCAACGTCCGATCAACCTGCCGCCAACACTGAACGAGAGCGAGTTGCGTCGGCATCTGATCAGCACGCTGTCGAAGAATAAAACCTGCGAGCAGAACCTCAATTTTCTCGGCGCCGGTTGTTGGCAGCATCACGTTCCTGCCGCGTGTGACGAAGTGGTACGGCGCAACGAGTGGTTGACGTCGGTGTTCGGCGAACCGAGCTCTGATCACGGTCGCAACCAAGCCTGGTTCGAATTCTGCAGCCAGCTCGGCGAGCTTTTGAACATGGACCTGGTTGGCCTGCCCGTGCGCAGTTGGGGCTGCGCTGCGGGCCATGCCCTTCGCATGGCCACGCGCATCACCGGGCGCAACGAAGTGGCAGTGGTGCGCGCCATCGATCCGGAACGGCTGTCGATCATCCGCAACTACTGCGAACCCATCGACATGCCCAGCCATATCACCGTGCGGCTCGTTGACTACGATCCGGCAACCGGCCTGCTCGATCTCAGTCACCTACGAGCTTCGATAGGGGCGCAAACGGCGGCGGTCTATTTCGAGACGCCGTCCTATTTCGGCGTGATCGAGCAGCAGGGTGCCGAAATCGCCGCTATTGCCCACGAGGCGGGGGCTGAAGTGATTGTCGGTGTCGATCCCATTTCCCTGGGCGTGCTGGCCGCACCGATCGATTTCGGAGCGGACATCGTCGTTGGGACCACCCAACCGCTGGGGGTGCATATGCATTGTGGCGGCGGCGTCAGTGGCTTCATCGCCACGCGGGACGAAGAGCGTTATGCCCACCAGTATCCGACGCTGTTCATCAGCATCGGCGAGACCACGCAGCCCGGCGAATACGGCTTTGGCCTGAGCCTGTTCGAGCAGTCGTCCTATGGCTTACGCGACAAGGGCAACGATTGGACCGGGCACTCGGTGTACATGTGGGCCATCGCCAATGCGGTCTACATGGCGCTGATGGGGCCAAAAGGCTTTGAAGACGTGGGCAATCTCATCCTGCAGCGGAGTCACTACGCGGCGAAGCTGCTGGGCGAAATCCCTGGGGTGCGCGTCACGTTCCCGAGCGGTTTTTTCAAGGAGTTCGTGGTGGATTTCTCCGCAACCGGGCTCAGCGTGAAGGACATCAACAAGCAGCTTCTGGCGCAGGGGATTTTCGGCGGCAAAGACCTGACGCAGGACTTTCCAGAACTGGGGGCTAGCGCCCTCTACTGCGTCACGGAGATTCACACACTGGCGGACCTTGAGCGTCTGGCCGCTGCACTCAAAGGGGTCATCGCACAATGAACACACCACTCAAGCAATACCATGCTCCCGTCTGGAGCGAACCGGTCATTCTGGAAATGGGTTATCCCGGGCGCCGTGGGGTGATTTTTTCCACCGCAGAAGAAGCGGTGCAAGCGGCCGTCGGCAGCGGCGCCGATCTGGTTCCGGCCAAGATGCGCCGTTCGCGCAAACCGGCATTGCCGGAAATGTCCGAGCCCGAGGTGCTGTATCACTATCTGCGCCTGTCGCAGCAGACCCTGGGCATGATGAATATCAGTCTGTTCGGCACCTGCACCATGAAATACAACGCTCAGATCAACGAGGCGATGGCATGGCGGCCGGAAATCACCCACGTGCATCCCTATCAGGACGAGGACACCTTGCAAGGCGCACTTGAAGTGGTGCATGGCATGGACATGATCCTGCGTGAATTGTCCGGGATGGATCAGTTCATCTTCCAAGCGGGTGGCGGTGCCGATGCCGCTTACACCAGTTGCGCGGTGACCCGTGCCTACCACGCCTCCAAAGGCGAGTTGGCGCAGCGTGACGAGATCATCACCACGATCCAGACGCACCCGAGCAGCGCCGCCACTGCCGCCGCTGCCGGCTTCAAGGTCGTCACACTGATGATTGAAGAGAACGGTTACCCGTCGCTCGAATCGCTCAAGGCTGCGGTGTCCAATCGCACCGCAGCGCTGATGGTGAACAATCCCGATGACATGGGCGTGTATAACCCCGAGATCCGCGAGTGGGTGCGGGTGGTGCACGAGGCGGGCGGCTTGTGCTTCTACGATCACGCCAACTTCAACGGTGCGATGACCAGGATTCGCGCCCGTGAACTCGGTTTCGACGCATGCATGTTCATGTTGCACAAGACCTTCGGCGCGCCGAAAAGTGGCGTAGGCGGGCCAGCGGTCGGAGCTTATGGGTGCTCGGCGCAGCTCGCGCCTTTCCTCCCGGCTCCGGTGGTGACATTCGACGGGGAGCGTTATCGCCTCGATCATGATCGCCCGCAGAGCACCGGCAAGATACGCGAGTTCTGGGGCAACGTTCCGGTGGTTCTCAAGGCCTACGCCTGGTCGCGGGCGATGGGCGCAGAAGGCATGGCGCAGGCCTCTGATATCTCCGTCCTGGCCAACAACTACATGGAAAAAGGGCTGTTGGCGATTCGAGGCGTGACCCGGTCTCACCCCGAAGCAACGAGCCCGCGTATGGAGATGACGCGCTACAGTCTCGAGCAGCTCAAGGAAGACACCGGGGTTGACGTCCATGATGTGCAGAATCGCATGAGCGATTTCGGCATCGATCCGATGTGGAGCAGCCATCACCCCTGGCTGGTGCCGGAGCCGTTCACGCCAGAACCGGGGGAAATGTATGGCAAAGAAGCGCTGGATACTTGGATTGCCGTGCTTGCGAGGATTTCCGACGAGGCCTACTCGACCCCGGAAATCGTCAAGACAGCGCCGCATAACCAGGCGATCCACAGGCTAAAGAGTGCCGCCCTGGACGACCCGCAACATTGGGCCATGACCTGGCGCGCGTTCTTGCGCAAAAACAAAAAGCAGGCGAGTTGACCCAGGATCATCCGCGTAGCGGCACCGTCGGTCAGGCGAGGCCGCTCATGAAACCTGATCAGAGCTAACAATCAGCCATCGAAGGTAGCAGCATGACAGCACAGGCTGGCGGCCTTCCTACAGGAAAACATCATGTCGATTTTCGAAACGGGCCTGGCGCCCTCGGCGGTCAATCATATGGCTTTGTCGCCACTGAGCTTCATCGAGCGCACGGCCTCTGTGTATGGCCAATACCCGGCGGTGATCCACGGCTCGATACGGCGTAACTGGCAGCAGACGTACGAACGCTGCCGACGGCTCGCCGATGCGCTCAGCGGGCGGGGGATCGGCAAGGGCGATACCGTGGCGGTGATGCTGCCCAACATCCCGGCGATGCTCGAGGCTCATTTTGGCGTGCCCATGATCGGCGCCGTGCTCAATACCTTGAACGTCCGCCTGGATGCCCAGGCTATCGCCTTCATGCTTGAACACGGCGAGGCCAAGGTATTGATCGCCGACCGTGAATTCCACGGTGTTGTCCAGGAGGCGTTGAGTCTGTTGTCGAAACCGCCATTGGTGGTCGATGTCGACGATCCAGAATTCGGCGAAGGCCGCGCCATCAGCCCGCTGGACTACGAAGCGTTTCTGGAGGAGGGCGACCCAGCGTTTGCCTGGCCATGGCCGGACGACGAATGGCAGGCGATTTCCCTCAACTACACGTCAGGCACCACGGGGAACCCCAAGGGCGTGGTCTATCACCACCGTGGGGCCTATCTCAATGCACTGGGCAATCAGATGACCTGGGCCATGGGAAATCATCCGGTGTATCTCTGGACCTTGCCGATGTTTCACTGCAATGGCTGGTGCTACCCGTGGACAGTGACTGCGCTGGCCGGTACTCACGTCTTTCTGCGCCGCGTGGATCCGCAGAAGATTCTCACCCTGATCGGTGAACACCGGGTCAGCCACCTGTGTGGCGCGCCGATCGTCCTGAATGCATTGGTCAACTTGCCGGACGCTTCCAGGGTCACGATTGATCACCCGGTCAGTGCGATGGTGGCCGGCGCCGCACCGCCGGCCAAGGTGATCGAAGCCGTCGAGGCCATGGGCATCAAGATCACTCATGTCTATGGCCTGACCGAGGTCTACGGCCCGGTGACGGTGTGTGCCTGGCACGCGCAGTGGGATGAGCGATCAGTGGACGAGCGTGCGAGGATCAAATCGCGCCAGGGTGTGCGCTACCCGACCCTGGAAGGCCTGATGGTCGCTGATCCGCAAACCCTTCAGCCGGTCGCCTGCGACGGGACCAGCATCGGCGAAATTTTCATGCGCGGGAACACCGTCATGAAGGGCTATTTGAAAAATCCGCAAGCCACCCAGGAAGCCTTCAAAGGCGGATGGTTCCATACCGGCGACCTGGCGGTTCGTCACCCCGACGGCTACGTCGAAATCAAAGATCGTCTCAAGGACATCATCATTTCCGGTGGCGAGAACATTTCCACCATCGAGGTCGAGAACGTTCTCTATCGGCATCCTGCGGTACTGGAAGCCGCCGTGGTTGCCCGCCCTGACGAAAAATGGGGCGAAACGCCCTGTGCCTTCATCACGCTCAAGCCCGGACATCAGGACATCCTGGAGGCGGACATCATCCTGTTCTGTCGTGAGCACCTGGCGGGGTTCAAGCTGCCCAAAACAGTGGTCTTCAGCGAGTTGCCGAAGACATCGACGGGCAAGATCCAGAAGTATGTGCTGCGCGATTGGGCCAAGGCACTTTGAGGCAATCTCTGTAGCGGACCTCAGCCATCTGCCGTTGGGATCAATCCCGCTTCCTGATAACTGAGGACGAGGTCATCGAACAGGCCGATGTCGAGTCGCGTCCGGGCGATGAGTTGGGCGCCGGCGATCGCGGTATAGATGGCGCGGCCGCGCCGCTCGCACACCTGCGGGCTGCCCAACCCGAGCTCGGCCAGCATGCTCGCCAGCCATGCGACGTTCATGTCCGCAAACGCCTTGATCTGGACTTTGACTGTTTCGGGCAGGTCCTCGTATTCCGCTGCCATGAAGCTCGACAGGCATAACCGGTTGCCGTCTTCCAGCGACTTGCGAAAGATCGACGGGTAGCGTTGCAGGCAGTGACGCGGGTCAGGATCGGCCTCGCGTATCGCCTCCAGGAGGCGGGAGGCGTCTTGCCAATAACGTTCGGCGACGGCGGCGCCCAGGTCAGCCTTGCTTGAGAAGTGGTAATAGATACTGGCGTTCTTGATCCCCACTGCCTCGCCGATGCTGCGGAAGTTGATGCCGTTGTAGCCATGCGCCTGAGCGGCTGCCTTGGCAGCTTCCAGGATGGCTTCGCGCGCGTTCTCGGTCACTCTCAACTCCTCGCTGATAGATCTGGTAACGGCGATTCTACTCGCACAAGCGTTTACCTGCCAATTGGAAGGTAGGGGTTGACAGGGTAAAAATGAGCAGCCAAGCTTTGCCTACCAATTGACAGGCAGGTGAAAGAAATGAGCGCTTCAAAACCTCAGCCAGATACCTCGGCAATCCCAATGATGAAAGTCCACGACTGGTTCGATGGTCCGTACCCCGCCCGCGTACGCATTGCCCTGGCGGAAAAAGGCCTGCTTTCGCGCGTCGAATTTGTCCCGGTGGATTTGTGGAAAGGTGAGCACAAGAAACCAGCGTTTCTGGCGATCAATTATTCCGGGACGCTACCGGTGCTGGAGTTGAACGACGGCACGCTCATTGCCGAGTGCACCGCCATTACCCAGTACCTGGATGCGCTGGATGGCAGCCCCACGCTTACCGGCGAAACGCCGGTCGAGAAGGGCGTCATCCACATGATGACCAAACGTGCCGAAATCGAATTTCTCGATGCGGTCAGTGTGTACTTCCATCACGCCACCGCCGGGCTGGGGCCGGAGGTCGAGCTTTATCAGAACCCCGAGTGGGGCGGTCGGATGCGCGACAAGGCCATCCGAGGCATGCACTATTTCGACAACTTGCTCGAAACCCAACCCTTCATTGCCGGCGACAAATTCTCGATGGCCGATATAGCGGTCCTGGGCGGCATGATCTTCGCCTCCCTGGTGAAACTGCCGGTGCCTGAGGAATGTGAAGCCTTGCGCGCGTGGCACGCCCGGATGCAGGAGCGTCCCAGCGTGCAGCAATGGCGGGCGATGGTTGAGCGTGGCGCACCGCAAAACTAGATCGCAGGACGCAGCAGGCCGACCCACTCCTGTACGGTGGGTCGTTGCCATTGACGCTGCGCGTATTCCACCAGCGCGGTGGGCAAGGCGTCGCCGTTGAGTATCAACCGGTTGAGCATCAATGCCAGGTCGACATCGGCAATCGACCATTGGCCGAACAGGTACTCCGGGCTGTCCGCCAGCAGTGCTTGTGCGGCACCGATCAGCTTGCGCGTCGCCGACTCGGCAGCGGGTGATAGAGGCCCGGACTTGAGACCATAGAACACCACCATTGTGGATCGCTCCTGGCGAATGGGCAGCAGGTCACTGCGCAGCCACGCCTGGACTTGCCGTGCCTTCGCGCGCTGCCGGTGGTCTTTTGGGTAAACCGGTATCAGCGGAAAAACATCGTCCAGATACTCAGTGATCGCCGACGACTCGGACAAGGCGAAGTCGCCATGTACGAGCGTGGGGACCCGCTGGGTCAGGGAGAGGCTGGCATAATCCTCGGCCTGGTTTTCGAGGGTGTCGAGGTCCAACGGAGTCATGTCGAATTCGATGCCCTTTTCGCGAAGTGCCACGAAAGCCGACAGGGCGTAAGGGCTGGTGAACTGGGCATCGACGTACAAGCGCAGGCGGGCATTATTCACGGGTTCATCTCCATATGCAGGAAGGAGACACGCTACGGGTTCCGAGGCGATAAATAAAATGCATGATTTTCATGGGCGTATTCCTGGCCGGAATGCGCTGCCAAATGCCTTTATTTGAGCGCAGGTGATTCAGCCTCCGTTCGCATCCCCCCGAAACCCGCCGAGCCCGGCTCAGGAATAAACCGGATAATCCACATACCCACGCTCATCGCCACCAAAGAAGGTGCTCGGGTCCGCCGAATTAAGGGGCAGCCGGTCGCGAATTCGCCGTGGCAGGTCTGGATTGGCCAGGAAGGGTCTGCCGAACGCAATGATGTCTGCGCGACCGTCGATCAGCGCCTGTTCCGCTGTCTCGGGGTCATAGCCACCGGCGATCATCAACACACCGTCCCATGCCGCGCGCAACTGGCCGATGATTTCATCCCAGCGCGGATCGAAGTGCTCGTCCTTGACGGTGCCAACCACGGCGGGCTCGACGAGGTGCAGATAGGCCAGCTTCCATTGATTCAGCGAACTCACGATGTAGCCGAATGTCGCCTGAGGTGTTTCATCGCCCATGCCCATGAAGCGTCCCATCGGCGTGAGGCGTACGCCTACCCGTTCTGCGCCCACTTCATCGATGACGGCGGCGACCACTTCCAGTAGCAACCGTGCGCGGTTTTCCAGGTTTCCGCCGTAGGCATCCTCGCGCTGGTTACTGTTGCTGTTGATGAATTGGTCCAGCAGGTAACCGTTGCCTGCATGAATTTCCACGCCGTCCATTCCTGCATCGAGCGCATTGCGCGCGGCCCGGCGGTAGTCGTGGATGATGTCGACAATCTCAGGGGCTTGCAGTGCTCGTGGCACCGGTACGTCGCTCCAGACCCCATTGCCATCCGCGTCGACGATGAACGTCTTGCCCGGCACCGGCAGTGCGCTTGGGGCAACCGGGCTTGCGTTGTCGGGTTGAAAGCTTGGATGGGACACACGGCCCACATGCCAGAGTTGCATGAAGATCAGGCCACCGTCCTTGTGCACTTGGCTGCTGACTTCACGCCAGGCTTGCACCTGTTCGGCGCTGTAGATGCCCGGCGTCCAGGCATAGCCCTGGCCCTGCCGGGAGATTTGCGTCGCCTCGGTAATGATCAACGCGGCGCTCGCACGCTGACGGTAATACTCGGCGTTCATGGCCGTTGGAACGTCGCCCGGTTGCCCGGCGCGAGAGCGTGTCAGCGGCGCCATCGCCACGCGATGAGGAAGTGTGAAGGGGCCCATTGCGATAGGTTGGAACAGATGCTGAGTCATGCGGTGTCTCCAGTTTTGGATGCAGAAGCAAGTTGGCGTCGGACGTTGGGTCAGGCACCGGATGACTTAAGTTAATCGGCGGGAGGCGGCTTGATAATCCGTGCAAAGCCCAACACTGCGTTGCGTGAAGCGCAACGCAGGGCAGGTCAGGAGGGCTGCTCCGAGCGGGTCAGGGGCAGGTTCAACCAGCGTCGGCCGGTGGCGTCTGCCACGGCGTTGCCGATGGCGGCGGCCATGGGACCCTGGACGATTTCGGCGGCGCCCAGGAACGGCTGTCCCGGTTGGTCGAGCAGATGAATGTCAACTTTCCTGGGCACCTGTGCAAAACGCAGGATCGGGTAGCCGCTCCAGTCGTAGCTGCGTATACCCCCGGCGTCATAGGAGACTTTTTCATACAGCGTCCAACTGGTGGATTGGACGATCCCGCCTTCGACCTGGTTGCGCAGGCCATCGGGATTGACGATCTGGCCGACGTCCACCGCCGTGACCACATGATCGACGTGTATTTCGCCGGTCTGCGGGTGTACCTGGAGACGTACCGCGATGGCGCAATAGCCCATGATGTTCTTGTACCGAGCAAACGCGAAACCGATACCGGCGCCAGGTTCGTCGCTTTTTTGCGGCCAGCCAATGGCGTCGCGAACCCGCTCCACCACGGCCCGTGCCCGGGGATCCACCAGGTGGGCCAAGCGCAAGGCAACCGGGTCGACCCCGGCCCTGGAGGCGAGCTCATCCATACACGCTTCGATCGCGAATATGTTGATGTGCGCACCCAGCGAGCGCATCGCCGAGGTGCGAAACGGCATCTGCGTGACGAAATTCATGTCGATGCGGGTGGAAGCCAGCTCGTACAGCGGCACGGCGTTGCGATCGCCATCGCCTTCAGGTTGGGCGATGGGCACCGAAGGCGCGGACGCGAACGGTCGAGCCAGCAGTCGCGCCGGCAGCAGTCGTCCGGCATTGACGATGCGTTCGTTGTGCGGCGTCGTCCACAGTTCGTAGTGCCAGTCCTGCAATCGACCTTGCGCATCCAGGTTGGCGTCGACCTCGGTGACCATCGCCGAGCTGTAGGGCTCCCAGAGGTTTTCCTGCTCGCGCATCCATTGGACCCGGATCGGCATGCCCGGCATTCGCATGGCAATCAACGCGGCGTCGGCCGCCGCATCGTCTGCGCCGTTGTGGCCATAGCAGCCGGAGCCCTCGGTGTGGATACAGCGAACGCGCTCGGGAGGGAGCCGGACCATCTCGGCGATCCCGGCCCGCAACGGATACACGCCCTGGGTGTGAGTCCACACCGTGAGGGTGCCGTCCTTGAACCAGGCCACGGCGCAGGACGGGCCGATGGAGCCATGCATCAGGTATTGCTTGGTCACACGGGCCTGGTAGCGAATGTCGGTCGCGCCCTTGGCCGTGCCTTCATGGCTGATCGGATAGGGCCGTGAGGGCAGGCGCTTGAGCAACGCGTGGATGTCTGCGGATTCGGGTATGGCTTGTCCGCCGCTCCAGCGCGCCGATTCGTATCCGCTGCGCATCGCTTTGATCGCTTGCCATTCATCCCGCGCCACCACCGCAAGATAATTGCCGTCGCGAATGACCTGCACGACCCCGGAGAGCGCTTCGATCGACGCCGCATCAAAGCCCTGCAGGGTACAGCCGGGGCGGGGTGGGCGAATCACCCGAGCGTGCAGCATGCCCGGTAAACGGATGTCCTGGACAAACGCGGCGCCACCGCTGACTTTGGCGGGGATATCCAGCCGTTGCAGCGAATGGCCGATCAGTTTGAATGGCATCGCAGGCGGTGCCGGCGAATCGGATTTGGCGTAGCGATGCAGATCGACGTGCTTGACGGCGTCGGCGTAGGCCATGCGTTGTCCGCTGGGGCCGAGAATGATGCCGTCCCGGGTCGTCAACAGCGCAGGCGTGACTTCCCAGCTACGCCCCGCCGACTCCAGCAGCAGTTCACGCACTTGCGCCGCCGCGTTGAACAGCGCGGTCCCGCTGTCGAAAATACTGTGACTGCCGGCGGTGTAGCCTTCGTTGGGTGTCAGCGCCGTGTCGGCGGTGAGCAAGTTGATCGCCGACGGGGAGACTTCCAGGCGTTCAGCGGCGATTTGCAGCAGAGCAGTCTTGACCCCAGTGCCCAATTCAACCTTGCCGGTGTAGACGGTGATGCCGTCTGGGTCGACGCGGATCCAGGCATCGAGATAGGGGTTGGTGCGCAGGCTGCCGGGCAGGTCTGGAGCCAGCACCACCGTGCCAAGGGTATCGACTTCGGTGTCCGCCCATGCACGTCGCGCCGCTGGCGCCAGCGTAAATGCCACCAACAAGGCGCTCCCCCGCAAAAACGCGCGGCGGCTGTAATCGGCGGTTTTAATCCCGGTCATAAAACACTCCCGTTTTGCCTGGCAACTTGGTTGATCGCGTCGATAATTCGCAAGTGGGTGCCGCAGCGACACAGGTTGCCGGACATGTGTTCTCGGATGGTCTGTTCATCCGGATGAGGGTTGCTCTCCAGCAATGCCTGCGCACGCATCAGCATCCCGGCGATGCAGTAGCCGCACTGGGCCGCCTGTTTGTCGATGAAGGCCGCTTGCAACGGGCCGGGATGGTCGGCTGTGCCGAGGCTTTCCACCGTTCGAACCTGCTTGCCGCCAAGGCCTGCGCAAGGGGTCACGCAGGAAAATACAGGCTGGTCATCGACGATGACCGTGCAAGCGCCGCATTGTCCCAGGCCGCACCCGTACTTGGCGCCGTTGAGCCCCAGGTGGTTGCGCAGCGCATAGAGCAGCGGCATGTCGGGATCGAGGTCCAATGCGTGGGCCGAGCCGTTGACGTTGAGCGTGACTTGGGTCATTTCGTCTCCTGACGTATCGCTTCGAGAATGGGGGAAAGGTCGGTCCAGGCTTGCTCGGGTCTGGCTTGCCGGCGCAGGTAGGCGGCGATTGCGCTGAGTTGAGCGTCGTCGAGACTGTCGGCGAACGGCGGCATCACCGGTCCCGGACTGCCTGGCGTTGCGGGGATGCCTTCGAGCACGGTCTTGAGGAAATTGCGCGGGCTCGGCGCTTGCAGGGTTGAGGTACGATCCAACGGCGGACGCTCGTCGATTTCGCGCATCGGTGCGGCCGGCCCATGGCAGCCGGCACAGGCGCTGGCGAACAGCAGGGCGCCGGTGGTTTGATCGGCGGTCTCGATATTTTTGGCGCCGGGTTGGATCTCGGTGACGGCAGCCCTGGCGGGAAGACTCAGCAGGTACTCGGCGATTGCCTCTGCGTCGCCGACCGGCAAGCGCGCCAGGCTGAGGCTGACCGGACGCATCGGGCCGGCAGCAGTCCCATGTCCATCCACCACTTCGCCGCGCAGGTAGTTCACCAGTTGTTCGTTGTTCCACCCATTGGCGCGACGGCTCATGCCCAGCAGCGAAGGCGCGTCCCAGCCATCCACGGATCCGCCGGCCAGGCTTTCGCCGGACTTCTCGGCACCGATCAGGTTCAGCGGGGAATGACAGCCCGCGCAATGGCCGGGGCCTTCGACCAGGTAGCGCCCGCGGTTCCATGCCTCGGATTGCTGCGCCACTGGCGTCAATGGCTGTCCGTGCAGGAACAGCAAATTCCAGAACGACACCAGCGGCCGGATGTTCATCGGGAAATTCATACGGTTTTGCCGGGCCGGGGAGTGCACGGCCGGGCCGCTCATCAAATACCCATAGGCGTCGGCAATGTCGCCCGCCGTCATGCGCCGGTAATGAACGTACGGGAACGCCGGATACAGGAAGTGGCCATCGCGGGCGATTCCTTCACGCATCGCCCGCTCGAACGCCGGCAATGACCATTGGCCAATGCCCGTCTGCGGATCGGGTGTGAGGTTTGTGCTGTAGAGCGTGCCGAACGGCGTCACCAGAGGCAACCCTCCGGCCATGTACGGACCGCCGGGGCGCGTATGGCAGACCGCACAATCACCCGCTTCGACGACTCGCGCACCGCGTTGCAACTGCGCGGCATCGAACGTTCGCGGGCGCTCGATGGGCGCAATCGCCGGGCGCCACATCAGCAGGGCGGCACCGATCGCGCCTATCGAAGCCAGGACCGCGACGCCGATCCATAGCGGCCTGGACCTCATGGAAATGCCCATCATGAGCATTCCAGGCGCCAGGCAGGCGCGATGAACATTGAGAATGGATTCGAGGTCATGAACGGCTCCTTGGGCAACCGGGGAAGGGCGCCGATGGGAAGTCCTGCGCCGAGTGCCCAAGGGTAGAGAAGAGCCGCGCGCCGGAGTATCAGCGGATCGCGCAAAGGCCCGTTGCGCCAAGCGCAACACCGCTGGCGTTGCGTGCCACGCATCACTGCGTTGCCGGTGCGATGGATTCTCCCAACTGACGGCGGCCCTTAGCCTTGGCATCACTTTCCCGAACCTACCGAGGTGTCATCATGCTCATGGGCAATCCCGCAGCGACGGCCAAGGCCGAACAATCCGCATCACTTTCCGGCCTGATGGTCGCGTTCCTGGCGTTCTGCTGCGGCGCGGTCGTGGCCAATCTCTATTACGCCCAGCCGATTGTCGAACTGATCGCGCCGCAGATCGGCCTGTCCAGCGCCAATGCGAGCCTGATCGTGTCATTGACCCAATTTGGCTACGCACTGGGCCTGTTGTTGCTGGTGCCGCTGGCTGACCTTGCGGAGAACCGGCGCCTGGTGGTGGGCTTCACACTCGCGTCGAGCGTTGCCCTGTTGTGTGCCGGGCTGACGCATTCGCCGTCGATATTCCTCGTATTGTCATTGCTGATCGGCCTCACATCGGTCGCGGTGCAGATCCTGGTGCCGCTGGCGGCGCACCTGGCGCCTGAAGCGACCCGTGGCCGCGTGGTGGGCAACATCATGAGCGGCCTGTTGCTGGGCATCCTGCTGTCGCGTCCGCTGTCGAGCCTGCTGGTCAACGTGTTCGGCTGGCGCGGGGTGTTCTTCAGTGCGGCGGCACTGATGGCCGTCATCGCGATGATCACTGCGGTTGCGTTGCCGCGCCGCGTGCCGACGCATCGGGCGACTTACGCGGCGCTGATCGGCTCGGTGTTCGCGCTGGCTCGGCGCCATTCGGTCCTGCGTCAACGTTCGTTGTACCAGGGATTGTTGTTCGCCAGCTTCAGCCTGTTCTGGACCCTCGCACCCATCGAGCTGATGCGTCATCACGGCTTCAGCCAGGTGCAGATTGCGATTTTTGCCCTGGTGGGCGCCGTCGGTGCCGTGGCGGCGCCTATCGCCGGACGCCTTGCCGATGCCGGCCATGGCCGTCGCGGAACACTGGTCGCGCTGCTGTTGGCGCCGGTCTCCTTGTTGATCGCTGCGCTGCCCGGCAGTGGTTACATCTGGCTTGTGGTGTGCGCGGTGCTGCTGGATTTCGCCGTCCAACTGAACATGGTGCTGGGCCAGCGCGAGGTGTATTCCATCGACCCGCACAGCCGGGCCCGATTGAATGCGGTGTACATGACCAGCATCTTCGTCGGAGGTGCCTTGGGATCGTTGGTGGCGAGCCCGCTCTATGAGCATTTCGGCTGGAGCCACTCGGCGATGGCAATCGCCGTGCTGCCTGCCTTGGCCCTGGTGATATTCATGAGCCGCAAGGCAGATGCCTGATCAACAGGCACCGAGGAGCCCGGCGAAGCACGGTCCTGCGAGACGGCGAGCGAACGGTGAGGCACAATCAGCCCCGTTCCTTTTCGACCGGACTCCGCTTATGGACAAGTTGCTGGCATTGAAGATGTTTGTTGAAACCGTGCGTTGCGGTGGTTATTCCTCTGCGGCGCGCAAACTCGGGATCTCCACGTCTTCGGTGACTCGCCAGGTGGCGGGGCTGGAAAGCGAGCTGGGCGCCAGCCTCCTCAACCGCACGACCCGCAACACCAGCGTGACCGTCGCCGGGCAAGCCTACTTTGATAAAGCCGTGGCTATCCTGGAGGCCATCGATGAAGCTGACTCCGTGGTCGCCGACCGCGGCAGCGAGGCGCAAGGACGTCTGCGAATCAGTGTCCCCGTCGAGTTTGGCCGGCGAATCATCGCGCCGCATCTGGACCAACTGCTCGACCGCCATCCGGGACTGGAGATCAGCGTGTCGTTGAGCGATCAGGTCGGTGACCTGTTGAGCGAGCAGATCGATGTGTCGGTGCGCCTCGGTTCGTCGGTGGTCAGCGAGGACATCGTCAGCAAACGGGTCGGGACCTTCCAGCGCTGGGTTGTTGCCAGCCCGGATTACCTCGGTCGTCACGCAATGCCGGCGCATCCCCATGATTTGCTCGGGCATCAGTGCCTGCGCTTCGATTACGGCGGATCGCATCAACACTGGACCTTCCAGGGCGACGAGCAAACCCTCCAGCTCAACGTGCACGGCCGGCTGCAAAGCAACAACGCCGACATCCTGCGCGAGGCGGCCATCGCGGGTGGCGGGGTGGCCCTCCTGGCCGACTGGCTGGTGCGCGATGACGTTGCCGCAGGCCGGCTGACACGCTTGCTGGAACATTACGAAGTCAATCCCGGCAGTGCGAGCAGTTGCATCAATGCGCTGTATTTGCCCAATCACCGAGGCTCCAGTCGCATCAATGTGTTCATCGATTTTCTTGGGGAGATCCTGGGTGCTGGTGGGCTGGAGCAGTGATTGCGCCGCTGGAGTACGTGCACCGGGTCGGGTGCGGCCAGGTCTGGGCCGAAGGCCGCTCTCGAGTGCATCGGCTGGCACTGTTCTCAAGTGAACAGCGTGATTGCCCCCGTCAGTAGCGACGCGATGGTCATTAACAGCGAGAGCACCACCGCCCACTTGACCGTGGCTCTTTGAAAGTCTCCGAGGTCTCGATCGATCATGCCGACCAGCAGTAAGGTGGACGCCACCAGCGGGCTGATCTGGTGCACGGGCTGGCCCAATACGGATGCACGAGCAATTTCCATCGGGCTGATACCGTAGGCCGCCGCCGCATGGGCAAGGATAGGCACCACGCCGAAGTAATAAGCGTCATTGGACAGCAGGAACGTCAGCGGCATGCTGGTGACTGCCACCACCAGCGGGAATAGATGCCCCCAGGACGGTGGGATAACGTGCACCATCAATTGCGCGATCGCATCGACCATCTTGGTGCCGGAAAATATTCCCGCAAACACCCCCGCTGCAAATACCAGCAGCACCACGACCATGGCATTCGCGGCGTGAGCGAGCATTCGTTCTTTCTGTAAATCCAGGCGTGGGTAGTTCATGACCAGGGCGACCACGAAGCCCAGTAGAAAACTGACCACTGAATTCAATAGCCCGGTAACGAGGCAGACCATCACCGTCAGTACGAGGATCAGGTTGGGCACCACCCTGCCTGGTTTTTTATGTTCGCCATGGCCAATGATCGAGTCGATGTAGCAATCATCGCCACCACTGGACAACGTCATGACGCCGATTCGCCGACGCTCGCGCCGTCCCAGTACGTATGCGACGTACAGCACTCCGGATGCGCCGGCGGCCATGGTGGGCAGTAGCGGGATGAAAAACTCTGCGGCATCGAGCCCCAGCACCGCGATAACGCGAGTTGCCGGCCCGCCCCATGGTGTCATTCCCCCCATCACACTCAAGGAAAGCACACAAATGCTGGCAAGGATCATGGGGTTCATCCGGATGCGCTTGTACAGCGGCAACATGGCTGCACAGGTAATCATGTAGGTGGTTGTGCCGTCGCCATCCAGCGCAGTGGTCAACGACAGGATGGCCGTGCCGAGTGCAATCTTGACCGGGTTGCCGTTCACGGCCTTCAAGATCATCTTGATCATTGGATCAAACAACCCGGCGTCAAACAGCACACCAAAAAACAGAATCGCGAACAGCAATAACGCTGCGGACGGCGCCACCATCTTGATGCCGTCGAGCATCATTTTATCGGTGGTCAGCGCAAAGCCCGCGATGATCGAAAAAATCACCGGTACCACGACCAGCGCAACGATGGGCGAAAGCCGTTTCGCCATGATCAGGTAGGTAAATACCACGACCATTGATAAACCGAGAAATGCCAACATGTCAGATACTCTTGTTTTTATTTGTGTGTGACGCCGGTGTGCGCGACCGTCAGTCAGCGACCGTGGCGCCGACGATGCCGTGACGCTTGATGGCCTCGGCCACGAAGCCGCTGGCCTTGGCCCACTCGACGAACTGGCGCAAGCGTTCAGCGGCTTCCCTGCCATACGTATGGGGAACGCCCATGGCCTGGCGGATCTGCATGAAGCTTCCTGGCAACAGACGCAGGCCGGTAAAGCGCCTGGCATCGAGCTCGAGCTGTTGCTTCACGCCCGCCGCTACATCGGCGCCCCTGGCCAGGAAGATCTCGACGACGGTGGGCGATGTGGGTGAGCGAATAATCGCGGCGCGCTTCAGTTCGCGCGTCAGGTGCAGGTCGTAAGCGCTACCTTCGCCCACCACCAGTTCGATACCTGGGTTGTCCACCTGAGCTATGTCGCCCAGGGGTGAGTCATCTCGGACCAGGTAGCAGCCTTCGATCAATACATAGGGTTCGCTAAAGGCCAGTTGTTCGGCACGAAGCGGGTCGATGGCGAAGAAGCCGAAGTCGGCCTGGCCTTGCGAAACCGCTTCCACGGACCTGCCGGCGCTCTCGAACACATGCAGCTCAAGCTGCAACCCAAGCTGCGCAGCAAAGGCCTCGGCGAGATCGACCGATACGCCGGCTGCATGTCCGCTATCGTCCAGGCGCGCGAGAATGGGGTTGCCCACATTGATCGACGCACGCAGTACGCCAGTGGTGCTGAAGAGGGCAGCAAGGTTGTCTCTTGATGGGCTCATTTCAGGCCACCCGCTTGGCGTATTGGTCCAGGAGCCGTTCGGTGGCGGCATCCATCGGCACGCCATCTTGCAAATACCGCCGCATCTTCTTCAGTTCGATCTCCCCCGGTACGATCACCGGCGATGCGGCGTCGACCGCCGGGCTTTGATGCAGGATTGTGGCGAAATCGATCATCCGCGCCTGCAACCAGGCCGGGGAGCCAAGGCGTGCGGTGTCGATCAGAATGAAAAAGTGCCCCAGGTTTTGTGGTTCTTCGGGTGCATCGACCCAGGACTTCACGTGGGTCAGATAGGCCGCGTTCGAGAGCAGACCGGCCAGCAGATCCACCACCAGGGCAAGCCCATATCCCTTATGGCCACCGATGGGTAACAGGAAGCCGTCCAACGCCGCACGGGGATCAATGGTGGGCTTGCCGTTGGCATCTGTTGCCCAGGTGTCGGGAATACTTTCCTGGCGCGCGAGGGCATTGCGGATCTTGGCGCGTGCGACCACGCTCATGGCCATGTCCAACATGAAGTGATTGCCATCCGGGTTGGGTACGCCGAACCCCAGGGGGCTATTGCCCAGGCGCGCATCACTGCCGCCTGATGGTGCGATGGTGGTGGTCGCGTTGCTGCCGATGATGCTGGCGAAGCCTTGCTCGGCCGCGATGTAGGAGTACGGCGAAACTGGCCCGAAGTGATTGCTGCCGCGCGCCAGGACCAGGCCGATTCCATACTGCCTGGCAATCTTCATCCCGGCTTCCAGGGCCGTCATGCCGACCAGCGGGCCGACTGCATTGCGGCCGTCAACCCGTGCAATGGCGGGGGCCAGACTCTCTAGCGCCGGCTCGGCTGAGGCACTGATACCACCGGACGCCAAGCGCTCGCCATAGGACTCAATGCGGCTCAGACCGTGGGTGGTCAAACCGAACAGATCCGCCAGCACCAACACGTCGCAGACGAGTTCGGCAGCCTTTTGGGTCAGCCCCAACCCTTGGAAGGCCAGGCGCCCGAGTTGGCGCACATCTTCAACAGCAATAGCAGAGGGTTCGTTGTTGTTATGCATGGAAATGACTCATTGATTTCGACTGAGTTGACAGGGTGCGGGGCGGAGATTAAAAAGAGAAACGCAAATAAAAGATGGATTTATGAGGGAAACGCATGAATTTCGATCTCGCAGATCTGCGCGGTTTTCTCGCGGTGGCCGACCTGGGCAGTTTCAGTGCTGCCGCGCAGGCGCTGCACCTGTCGCAATCGGCACTGTCGCGTCGCGTCGAAAAGCTGGAACTGGCATTGGGGGTTCAGTTGTTCGAGCGCACGACTCGCCGAGTCGAACTCTCCACTATCGGTCGTGGTTTCCTGCCGCGGGCGAGAAACGTATTGAATGAGCTAGAGAATGCGTTGATAGGTTTTCATGACTTGGCCTACCGGCTCTCGGGAGAAGTCACCATCGCGTGCGTGCCCTCGGCGGTGGCGTATTTTTTGCCAGACGTCATTCGGCAGTACCACGCCAAATATCCCGGTATCCGGGTGCGGGTCATCGATGAATCTTCATCTGCCATTTTGACCGTCGTGGCCAGGGGCGAAGCGGATTTTGGCTTGACGTACATCGGCACCCAGGATGCCGACGTGGTGTTCCAGCCTTTGCTGGAAGAGGCGTTTGTGGTTGCTCTGCAAGTCGGCCATCCGCTAAGCGAATGCGAGTCGCTGACCTGGGATGACCTGACCGGGACGGACTACATCAGCCTGGCGCAAGGCAGCGGCAACCGCTTCCTGATCGACCAGGCGCTGGCCAACCGAGATAGACGACCCAGGTCTTTTTGTGAAGTGAAGCATGTGCCCGCCCTCGTCAGCCTGGTGGAGGCAGGGCTCGGCGTTGGAGTGGTGCCCAAGTTAGCCATGCCGGCGGAGGGTCACGCGACCCTGGTCACGCGCCCGCTGACGAACCCGGCGATCAGCAGGACCCTGGGGCTGATATCGCGTCGCGGACGAGCACTCTCACCCGTGGCACAACTGCTATTTGACCTGCTGATCGCGATCAAGCAGTAACGACCTACCGGGCACCGTGTCCGACTCAGCGGTTTTCAAGCACTTGCTAGGGCAACGTGTCGCGCGTGGCGAAGATACGAGTCATTTCCGCCATGTGCTCGGTTCCCCAGGTGCATAGCGGAACGATCGCTTCAGCCAAGCTAAGACCGAGCGGTGTGAGCGCATAGTCGACACGCGGCGGCACCTCCTTGTAGTCGGTCCGAGCCAGCACGTGATCGGCCTCCAGATCCTTCAACGCCTGGATCAGCACCTTGTCGCTGACGCCCTGGACCAAGCGCTTGAGTTCGCCGTAGCGCTTCGGACCGTCGCGCAGGAAAAACAGGACCAGCGGTTTCCACTTGCCCGAGATGATGCGCAGCGTGGCGTCGAGCCCGCAGGAGAAACCGCCGGTACCGCAGGTTTGAATAGGTGTGGTCATTTGATACTTACCAAAAGGTGCATACTTGTCCGAAGGTTATCAGGTCTGCATAGTGGTCCTCAAGCAAGCGATTCCCTGCTTGCGCTCACTTTAGAGGATGTATGTCATGACCAGACTGAATGGAAAGACCGCGGTGATCACCGGTGGCGCTACCGGAATCGGCCTCGCCGCAGCAAAGCGTTTCATCGAGGAGGGCGCTTTCGTCTACCTCTTCGGCCGCCGACAGGAAACGCTCGACGCCGCTGTGGCTGAACTCGGGCCCAATGCACGCGCGGTGAAAGGCTCGGTTTGCGACCTGGCCGACCTCGACCGACTCTACGCGGCGGTAAAGGCCGAGCGCGGGACCCTCGATATCGTCTTCGCCAATGCCGGGGCGGGAAGCCCGGTTGCGCTCGGCGAGATCACCGCCGAGCACATCGATAAGACCTTCGAGACCAATGTGAAGGGCACGATCTTCACGGTCCAGAAGGCGCTGTCGCTGATGGGCCGGGGCGGTTCGATCATCCTGACCGGATCGAGCGCCGGCACCACGGGCGCTCCGGCATTCAGTGTCTACAGCGCGAGCAAGGCCGCCGTGCGCAACCTTGCGCGGACCTGGGCGCAGGACCTCAAAGGCACCGGCATTCGAGTCAACGTGCTCTCACCAGGGCCGACGGCGACCGAACTGGCGAGGGCCGCGCTAGGCGAAGAGGGCATGAAAGTCTTCGCCTCGATGAATCCGCTCCAGCGCATGGCTGATCCGGCGGAGATCGGTGCGGTGGCGGCCTTTCTTGCGTCGTCGGACAGCAGCTTCATGACCGCCAGCGAAGTCGCCGCCGACGGTGGCCTGGCGCAAATCTGACGCACTCGCCGGCCGGTCGCTCCATTTGGAGTCCCACCGGATCCGGTAGTCAGGCCGTCATTGAACGATTCGTGGCAACAATCTGTTCATGGTTGAACTGACTGCCTGGGGCCATGAACTTGTCCATCAGTGCGTCGCGGTTCAGAGGAGCTCGCACCTTGTCAGCCGCGTCCAGCGCCAGTTTAAGTTCGGGCAATGTCAACTCGGTGCAATAAGCCGGTGTGCCTGGCTGCTGACGCCACGAGTCTTCAAGGCGGCCGGCGGCCAGCGCGGCAAAGCCTGTATCCTCGACAAGGTTTTTGGCGATTGTCACTGCTTTGGGGTCATTCCCAGCAACAGGCAAGGCGATGCGCGTAGACGATCCGGCGGGTTGGCCGTTGTCGGCAAGAGTCGCTGCGAGGACGGCGTTCCATGCCTTGATGACTGGCCGACCAATTTGTTCACTTACCCAGATGCTTTCGGGCTTACCGTCGTCGACTTCTTTGATCGCACCGTCACGTCCTGGATAGTAATTGGACGTGTCGATGACGACGGTTTGTTCGGCAGCATTACCTATCGTCTGCCTGAGATCCGGGTATTTGGCGAATGGAATCGACAGGATGACGGCGTCCACGTCGGACACGGCATCTTCCTTGGTGACCGCCCGCACACCGATTTCGTGGGCAAGGTTCTGTAGGCTCTTGGGGCCCTTCGAGTTGGCCAGTTTAACGTCATGGCCACACGCTGCGAGCTTACGGGCGAGGGTAGCGCCAATGTTGCCGGCGCCGATAATTCCGATCTTCATTTTTCACTACCTCAACAATGACAGCTTCAATTTCAATCCGCCGATGGTTTGTAACTTGCAAGCATCTCCAGAACTTCATCATGGGAACCGCTCGCCTCAGCGAACCGTAATGGTTTGGCGCGTTCGACGATGAGTTCGTGCGGAGTCGGAGAGATCTTGAGCAGTTCGAACACCTCATTCAGGAACTCATCCAAAGGCATCGCGTGCTCGTCATTTTCCTGCCCGAGCAGAGTGGTCCGCACACCCGGTGGCGCAAGTTCGAGGACCTCGATCGAGGAGGCCTGTAGTTGCACCCGAAGACTTTGAGTGAACGAATGGACGGCCGCTTTGGTTGCACTGTAGGTGGGTGTCGCGGGCAGCGGGACGAATGCCAAAGCCGAGCTGACGTTGATAATCGTTGCGCTGGGTTGCTTGATCAGTTGGGGAGTAAAGGCATACACCATGCGAATCGTGCCAAGTAAGTTCGTGGTCACGGTGTCTTCGGCTGTGCCCAGGTTTTCCGGACTCGTTAGATCTTCCCAATGCATGATGCCAGCGTTGTTTATGAGGACGTTGAGATCCGGATGACTGATCGCAAGCGCCTCGCTGCTGCGCTGGATGGATTTTGGGTCGCAGACGTCCAGCAATACTGAATCGATGCCTGGATGTTCCGACACGATCTTGTCGAGCAGAGCCTTGCGACGTCCCGCGATGATGACCTTGTTGCCCGCGTTGTGAAGCCTGAGCGCCAGGCCAAGGCCTATGCCAGAGCTTGCGCCAGTAACCAGAATCGTGTTGCCAGTGCCGTTCATAGTAAACTCCAGTGGAAATGTGCAAGCGGACAGTTGTCCATTTGCAGAACGTACCGGACAGCTGTCCGCTTTGCAATGTAAAAAGGAAAAACTTTGCTCATGACTGACGAAGTGGTGATGCGTTCTGATGCCAAGAAAAACCGGGAGCGAATTCTCGAGGTCGCTGTGGTCGAGCTGACTGCCGATCCTGCGGTACCGCTGAGCACGATCGCGAAGAAGGCTGGCGTAGGGCAGGGCACGTTCTATCGCCACTTCGCGACCCGGGAGAAATTGGTCTTCGAGGTTTATCAATTCGAGATGCAACACGTGGCCTCGTTGGCGGAGCAGCTGCTGGCCACTAAGCCACCCAAAGAGGCTCTCCGAGAATGGATGGACCACCTTGCTGAATACGCAATGACAAAGGCCGGGCTCGCGGCTGCGATACGACAAGCTGCCTCTTCCTACGAGTTTCCGGGGAAGTCGGGATACGCACCCGTCCAGACAGCCGCCGAATTGTTGTTGAGGGCCAATGAAAAGGCCGGGACGATTCGTAGCGGGGTGACTCATGACGACTTTTTCCTGGCCATTGCCGGCATATGGCAAGTCGATTCCCAAAGCGAATGGCGCCCACGTCTCGCCAGATTGATGGACTTGGTGCTGGATGGCCTATGCGTTGGCAGCCCCGAAAGCCTGAAGAAAAACAGCGAGTAGAGAACCACCCGGGTCATGCCATGTTTGAAGCGCAATGACCCGAGTGGCTTGTGAATCATTTTTGCGCCAGCAAGGCCTTTCTGGCCGACTTTTCGTGTTTCATTGCCGCGATTTCGCGCTCGCAGGCCTCGACGTCGAACGAGTTGTCCCACTTGGCGATGGCGATGGTGCCGATGCCGTTCCCGATCAGGTTAGTAACGGCTCGGGCTTCGTTGAGGAAACGGTCGATGCCCAGCAGCAACACCAGGCCAACCAAGGGAATTGAATGGATGGTCGTGAGCGTTGCAGCCAGCGTCACAAACCCCGCGCCCGCCACGCCTGCCGAGCCTTTTGAGGTCAGCAGAAATACACCGAGCAGAATCATCTGGTCCACAAACGTCAGTGGCGTATTGGTCGCCTGGGCGATGAAGATGGCGGCCATGGTGAGATAGATGCAGGTACCGTCCGCATTGAAGGTGTAACCCGTAGGCAACACCATGCCCACGACCGATTTTTTGCAGCCTAGCTTTTCGAGCTTCACCATCATTCTCGGCAGCACGGCTTCGGTTGAGCAGGTGCCGAGGGTAATGAGAATTTCATCTTTGAAATAACGAAGAAATTGCATGAGCGGCATGCCCGACCATCGAGCCACCGTACCCAGCACGACCACGATGAAAATCAAGGTTGTGAGGTAGAGCGCGACCAGCAACTGGCCGAGCGACAACAAGGTGCCGATCCCGTATTTGCCGATAGTGAACGCCATGCCGGCACCGGCACCTATCGGCGCCAAGCGCATGACCATCGCAACGATCTTGAACAGGCCTTGCAGGAACAGATCAATGGTGTTGATCAGCGGCTTGCTGGTTTCACCCATTTGGACCAGCGCAACTCCCATCAATACCGAAAGCAGAATGACCTGCAGCATGACGCCATTGGAGAAGGCGCCCATGAAGGTCTGCGGGATGATATTGAGAAAGAAATCAATGATGCCGCCTTGCTCACTGGCCGCTTGGCTGTATTTGCTGACAGCACTTCCATCAAGGGCACCAGCGTTGATGTTCATACCGACGCCAGGCTTCACGATGTTGACCACAATGAGGCCAATGACCAGGGCGATGGTCGACAGAATTTCGAAGTAGACCAAGGCTTTTACGCCAATTCGCCCAACCTCTTTAATGCTGCCCATCTTTGCGATACCCACGACGACGGTACCGAAAATAATCGGCGCCAACAGCATCTTGATCAGCTTGATGAAGCCATCGGCAAAGGGCTGGAGCTTGGCTCCGACATCAGGTACGAAGTAACCGATTGCAGCACCTATCACGATACCGATCAGCACCTGCACATACAGTTGGCCGTACCAGCGAGACTTGGAGATTTCCACGGGAGCACCTCATTTTATTTTTGTGATGGGCATGTGGCGTGGCGTCAGTGGATGACGCCTGACGCTGCGGCCTCTTTCACAGAGACCGCAGGATGTGAGTGATCAGCCTTCGCCCAACTCACGCATTACCGCGTACAAAGCGGACTTGGCTTCGAAGCCAACGCCAGGGATATCCGGCAGGCCGACATAACTGTTTTCCACCTGGATTCCGTCAGCGAAGCCGCCGAAAGGCTGGAACACGTCCGGGTACGATTCGTTGCCGCCCAGATGCAGGCCCGCTGCGATGTTCAGCGACATCTGGTGACCGCCGTGCGGAACGACGCGGCGGGAAGACCAACCCATTTCTTCCATCACCTTCAAGGTGCGCATGTACTCCACCAGTCCATAGGACAGCGCGCAGTCGAACTGGAGATAATCACGGTCGGGACGCATGCCGCCGTGGCGCAGGAGGTTACGGGCATCCTGGTGGGAGAACAGGTTTTCCCCGGTAGCCATAGGCAGTTCATAGTGATTGGCAAGCTCAGCCTGGAGTGCATAGTCCAGCGGATCGCCGATCTCTTCGTACCAGAAGAGGTTGTACTGCTTGATCGCTTCTGCGTAAGCGATACCTGTTTGAAGATCGAAGCGACCATTGGCATCGACCGCCAGGCGACGACCGTCCCCAACGACTTCCAGCACCGCTTCGATACGACGGATATCTTCGTCCAGTGGCACCGCGCCAATTTTCATCTTGACGACGTCGTAGCCACGATCCAGATAACTCTGCATTTCCGCTTTGAGCTTGGTCTGGTCTTTGCCCGGATAGTAGTAGCCACCCGCTGCGTAGACCCAGACCTTGTCGTCCGCCACGCCGTCACGGTAACGGTCGGCGAGCAGGCGATAGAGGGGTTTGCCTTCAATCTTGGCAACGGCATCCCACACGGCCATGTCGATGGTGCCCACTGCGACCGAACGCTCACCGTGGCCACCTGGCTTTTCGTTGGTCATCAGGGCTTTCCAGATGGCGAACGGATCCAGGTTGTTGTTCTCATGGTCGACGAGCGTATCTGGATCCGCTTCCGTGATGCGCGCCAGGAAACGATCACGCATCAATGCGCCTTGCCCATAACGGCCATTGGAGTTGAAGCCATAGCCGATGACGGGTTTACCGTCGCGAATAACGTCCGTGATGACAGCGACAACCGAGCAGGTCATTTTCGAGAAATCGATATAGGCATTGGCGATTGGGGAGGCAATCGAAACAGTTTTTTCGCGGATGTCTACGATGCGCATGACGGGTTCCTCTTGTTGTTGATGGCCCCACGTTATGCTTTGCGATGACACCCGCCCAATGCTATTAATGCCGCACCCTATGCACAGGAGGCATGGCCCTTGGAGCTCGTTTGGCTTGAAGATTTTTCGGCGCTTGCGGAGTACGGCAGCTTTGTTCGGGCGGCCGAGGCACGGCATGTTACGCAGCCGGCGTTCAGTCGCAGAGTGCGCTCGTTAGAGAGTTGGATGGGGGTGCAACTGTTCATTCGAACGCCTCAAGGCGCGACGCTTACTGAAGCAGGGCGGCAAATATTGCCAAGTGCCCAAGAGGCTGCCAGACGCTTGTACCGAATGCGCAATGAGGCCCAGGAGGTCGCTGGAATGGCCGCCAAGTCGCTTCAATTCGCGGCGACGCACTCCCTGTCATTTACCTTCTTCCCAAAGTGGCTGCGAAGCTCAGAGAGCGGCGCCCCAATCGAGGCTGTGCAACTGCACTCCGATAGCATGGCTGTCTGTGAGCAGATGCTTATACATGGCCAGGTTCAGTTTCTGCTCTGCCATCGCCATCCCGACGTTCCACCTCTACTGGCCCCTGATCAGTTCATCGGCAAGAAGGTGGGTGAGGACGTTCTCGTTCCCCTTGCGAGCGCTGGCGCTACTTTCGGCTCCTCGCCTGCGGCATTGCCATACCTTGCTTACACCCACGAGTCCGGCTTGGGACGCATCGTCGCTCACCGGCTGCGGGGCAAAGAAGAGTACCTTCACCTCAAACCGCTTTTCAGCAGCCACCTTGCAGCGGTACTGATGTCCATGGCCCTGGAAAGCAAAGGCGTGGCCTGGTTGCCCAAGAGCCTCACCGAGCAGGAAATACTGGATGGTCGCCTGGTCAGGGCGCTCGACGAAAGTTGGGATATACCGTTGGAGATCCATCTGACCCGTCCCTCTGCGCCACTCAGTCAATCTGCGGAAGAGTTTTGGGGCAGGGTGGGGCAGTGATTGTGTCCGCATACGGTTCAGCAACTGATAAGCAGCCGGCCGACATACCGTGTTGCTCATCCCATTTGAGGATGCTCTGTTTATGGTTGCAGATTCCGCATACGTATAGTCCTTGTCCCGGTGCCCGATCGCAAATAAACCCGCTTAGTTGAAATTTGGTATTCAGGCCAATACGCCGTCCAAAATGGACACAAGGAAGAACCATGGACGCTAGAGCTATTCCCGAAGGTTTTACCCCGTTTGGCCGCAGCAGTCCGCTGCTTGATTTGCTCGGCCCGATCTACGCGAGAGGCAGCGGGCTGGAATTGCAACTTGGATTATTGACTGACTCACGACATGCCAATGGCCGCGGCACCTTGCATGGAGGTGTATTGGCGACATTAGCCGATGTGGGCATGGGGTACGCCATGGCATTTTCCAGCGACCCTCCGCAGCCATTGATCACGGCCAGCATGACGTTGGATTATCTCGGCGTGGTGCAAATCAATGAATGGCTGGAGGTACGTCTCGAATACTCCAAAAAAGGACGTCAACTGGCGTTCGCTGCCGTCAGCTTGCATGTGGGTGATCGAACAGTGGCACGCGCGAGTGCGGTGTTCTCTGTGCCAATGAATTGAAAATATCCGTCCATCCAATTCGCCGAATACTGGGCATTTGCCGGTAAAGTTCGGAGCACGTACTTTTCCGGTCTAATCAATTCCTCTCTTTATTGAGGAGAGCCATTGCTCGCTGCTCTGAAATCGGCATTACCGTTGGATTTGTATTCTCGACATGGATGTAGACAAACCAGTGATCCGGGGGAGAGTGAAGAATCCTGTGAACATTGACGGGCCTATTCCCGCCTATTCCGCGGGAGCCCAGCGCCGTGTGATCCTGTCGAATTTCCGCATGTTCAATACCATGCCGCGCCATGGCGTTGCTAAATGCTTGGTCGACTCGTTTTTTGTTGCGGCGCTGAAGGGTCATATGCGCGCGGTATATCGCATAGCAAAAAAAATACGCTGAACGTCATCAATATCAGCCCGAGGCCGAACTTGCTCCAGAGAGAATCGTCCATGCCGAGTTGCCCTTAGGTAGTCCCGATGCCCGTTGAGGCATGTTGACGGGATTCAAAGCAGCATAGCAGTAGCTCGCTGGCCGACCCGTTGAAATCGGTCTGTTGAAACTGCCGCCCCTCATCGCTCGGCGATACCGCCACTGCCTCCGATTCTGCTTTACCGTTTGGTCATTGCACTTGGTTTCTACGCTTACGAAGCATATGCTTGTCATATATGAAACGTATAGAGTGAAACCCATGGGCATTGTAAACATCGACGACGAATTACACGATCAACTGCGCCGAGCCACCAAGGTGTCCGGTCGGTCCATCAACGCGCAGGCTGCTTTCTGGATCAAGGTCGGCCTGTTGTGCGAGATAAATCCTGAGCTGACCTTCAACGAGATCATCCGCCGTGAACTCGGCAGCGCGGGCGTGCGTGCACAGCCATTGGTGGTGAGTTGAGCATGATCAAGAATCCCGGGCAGGTAGCCCTGCTAGCGGAGTCTGGCCGACTCCTGGCGTCTGTGTTCGAACTGCTGGATAGAACCAAGCTTACGGGGATGTCGACACTCCAGGTCGATGCCCTGGTGGAGCGTTTTATCGTCGATGACCTCAAGGCCCGACCGGCGAGCAAAGGCCAGTATGGCTATGGGTTCGTACTCAATTGCTCGGTGAACGAGGTGGTTTGTCACGGTGTGCCATCGCCTGCCAAAATTTTGCGGGATGGCGATATCGTCAATCTCGATATCACCTTGGAAAAGAATGGCTACATCGCCGACTCCAGCAAGACCTACCTTATCGGTGAGGTCAGCGCCGCTGCCCGGCGCCTGGTCGATGTCACCTATGATGCGATGTGGCGGGGTATATGCGCGGTGCGGCCAGGTGCGCGGCTGGGTGACATTGGGGCGGCCATCGAGCGCCACGCCAAATTGAATGGGTACTCTGTGGTGCGTGAATACTGCGGCCATGGCATCGGCCGGGAAATGCATGAGGAACCTCAGGTGCTGCATTTCGGCAAGCCCGGCACCGGCCTGGTGCTGCGCGAGGGCATGGTGTTCACCATCGAGCCCATGCTCAATCAGGGCACGAACCATGTCCGGACCGAGGCGGATGGTTGGACGGTCGTGACCAGGGACGGAGCGCTTTCCGCTCAGTTCGAGCACACCGTTGCGGTGACTTCTTCGGGTGTTTCGGTGTTGACGTTGCGCCCGGAAGAGTTGGGTAGGGCGCGGGAACTGGAACCTCTCGTCGTTTCGTAACTGAAAACCAGACTGAGCCGTGTCTATTGTTTCTGGCGACAAATCGCTACCGGAGGCATGGACATGAGGCAGCGTATTTCACCCGACGCTTCAGGCAGGCGCGGTTGCTTTGCTGGCGTACTGCCTGGGCGAGCAGCCCAGAATGCGTTTGAACGCCGTGCTAAACGCGCTCTCCGACTCGTAGCCAATCGACAGCGCGACAGTGGATACCGAGTCGCTTGAGCTCAGCAATTTTTCCGCCGCCAATAGCATCCGCCAGCGGCTGAGATATTCCATTGGCGAGGCGCCGACCTTGGCTTTGAATTTGAGCGCAAACGTGGAGCGCGATACGCCGGCGCAGGCGGCCAACGTCTTTAATGTCCAGGCCTGAGCGGGCGCCTCGTGCATGGCGCTAAGCGCGGCGCCTAATTGTTTGTCCGCCAGCGCATAAAACCAACCGATGCGCTCTGTCACCTGCTGCGCCAGATGCACGCGCAGGGCCTGGATCAACATCATGTGTGCCAAATGTTGGGCGATTAAAAAGCCGCCCGGCTGCCCTTCGCGCAGTTCGCGTCGCATGCGCTCCAGTGACCAGCGCAGGTCGGTCTGGTCGTCGTTGCCGCGGATATGCACGATGGGCGCAAGCAGGCCCAAGAGAAAATCAGCATGCAGGCCATCCAAGGAAAAACGGCTACCTGCCAGAAAGAAATCGCCGCCCCCGTTGTACGTCACGATGCCGTCCGGCCGTTTCGCCGGAAACAACGTGGCGCCGTCGATGGGCGCCAGCGCGGGGTCACTGGCCAAACGAAAGCGCCGCCCGCGTGGCAACAAAAAACAATCGCCCTCCTTCAGCAACAGGGGAGCCGCGACGCCTTCCATAATCAACCAACACTGGCCGGTAATAACCGCATTAAATTTGATCGCGTCATACGAGGTGAACTGGATTGACCAGTCCCCACCGGCAGCGAACCCGGCAGACACATAGCTGTGAGGTTTGAGCAGCGAAAGCACTTCAGAAAGCGGGTCCATGCAAGATTCCGGACGATGGCCAATGTATTTTAGATTTCCAAGCATAGATCGTATTGATCGACGCCGTCACCATGGAGATCATTTCGCCAGATTCAGGAGCGCACCATGATTGTCGTTACCGCCCCCACCAGCAACATTGGCTGCCAGGTCATTGAGCGATTATTAGCTGCCGATGCGCCCGTCAGGGTCATCGCACGCGACTCATCACGATTGTCGCCAACCGTACGGGAGAGTTGCGAGGTAATCGAAGGCTCTCACAGAGACGACGCTGTCGTGGATAAAGCCTTCCAAGGGGCTGACGCGATGTTTTGGTTGGTGCCGCCTGATCCGAAAGCCCCCAGCGTGAACGCGGCCTATCAGGATTTTAGCCAGGCCGCGTACCGGGCAATCAAACGTCATGGCGTGGCACGCGTGGTCAGTGTCTCCGCACTTGGGCGGGGCGCGGCGAAACAGGCAGGTCTGGTCAGCGCATCACTGGCCATGGACGATCTGCTGGCAAGTACCGGCGCCCACTACAGGGCTTTGGCGATGCCCACGTTTATGGACAACCTTCTGCGCCAAGTGAGCTCGCTCAAACAGGCCGGTGTATTTTTCTCACCCATCTCCGCGGACCTTAAACTGCCCACCTGCGCGACACGAGACATTGCCGCGGTGGCCTGCAAGTATCTGCTGGATAGCCACTGGACCGGGTACAGCGATGTGCCGGTACTAGGACCGGAGAACCTGTCATTTAACGACATGGCGCACATCATTTCGCAGGTGCTGGAAACCCCCGTGCGCTATCAACAGATACCGTTCGAGGTGTTCAAGGAGAATTTGCTCTCGCAAGGCATGTCGCCCGCGATGGCTCAAGGCGTGGTCGACATGATGATCGCGAAAAACCAGGGCCTCGACAACACAACCCCGCGAACTGCGCAAAGCACAACACCTACGAGCTTGCGGCAATGGTGCGAAGAAGTTCTTAAACCGGCTATACAGGCGTAACACGTATTCAACGACAAAAGGCCCGCATGCGCGGGCCTTTTGCTGCCGGTTGCCTTTATTTCGCAGCTTTCTCAATCAGGTTAGCCACCACCTTCGGGTTGGAAACCATCACCACGTGGGAGGCGCCTTTAACCACGACGGTCTGCTTGGAATGCGCACGCTCCGCCATGAACGCCATCGCCTGTGGAGGAATGTTCTTATCCTTATCGCCGTACACGAACCAGGACGGAATGGTTTTCCAGGCTGGGTCGGTAGCGGCTTCGTTCAGCGCGGCGACGGTGACGGGACGCTGACCGGCAGCCATCAGGCGAGCTTCAGCCTCAGGGACATCGGCTGCGAACTGGTCGTGGAATTTATCCTGTTGGATGTAGAGATCCTTACCGCCATCGGCCAGTTCGACCGGGGCCGACAAGGCCGAGGCCAGGGTGCCGCCCGGGAATCGTCCAGACAGTTGCGCCGCAGTCTCGCCAGCTTCCGGGGTGAATGCGGCCACATACACCAGGCCCTTCACGTTCTGCTGGCCGTACGCCGCCTCGCTGATCACCGAACCGCCGTAGGAGTGGCCGACCAGGACCACCGGTGTCTTGATGTTCTTGACGATGCTTGCCACGGATTGGGCGTCGCTGCTGACGCCACGCAGTGGGTTCGCTGCGGCAATGACGGGATAGCCGTCCTTCTCCAGGATTTTGACCACGCCATTCCAGCTCGACGAGTCGGCGAAGGCGCCATGTACCAGAATCACAGTGGGTTTGACGTCAGCAGCGTTTGCAAAACCAGCGGCTGCGAAAGCGGTGGCGAAGGCCAAGCCAGTAAGAATCTTTTTCATGAGTAACTACCTGTAAGAGAAGGAAAGGGAATTGCCGGGTTCGGTGTTATTGGACGACGACGTGCAGGTGCACATCGAGGTTGCTGCGGGTGGCGGTTGCTGCTGCGGTGTAGAGTGCTGTCATGATTTCGCTCCTGATATCGATCCAATCGCTGCTGGTTTTGCTTAGCGCTAAATGTTTGCGCGCTAAGAAGTTGAGATAAAGTTAGCGGTACAAACACTTGCGCGCAAGATAAATTTACAAAAAAAATTGTTCTTTTTATAAGGTTCTGTTTTTAAAGAAATATTTTTCGACGTGGGAGGAAGGGGATCGCCCGACGACGCATGTGGATCGAAGAAAAATGATCGAAGGCGTTTGCGGACACAGGAAGCGCGGCGGATCGTTGTCAGGAGAGGCCTCGCACCAACAGCATAATGGCGCCGATGAATACGACGCCCTCCATCAAGAGCGAGTGCCGACCCGGCGTCACGTTGCGCAGCAAATGGCGGGCAACAAATGCTCCGGGCACCGTTGCCAGGCCAATCAAGAGTCCTGCAAGGACCAGTTCGGAATTGAGCTGCTGGAAGCCGCCAAATATGACGACCTTGACCAGCCCCATCGTTAGCGAGACGACGGCATCGGTGGCGATGAGAGGCGCGCCGAATAGCCCTGACGACAAGAGGATGCCGCTCAGGACCGGACCGGTTCCGGTCATCGCCCCGTTGATCAGCCCAAATCCCACGCCGGCAATACCTTCTCCATAGGCGCCAAGTTGGTGGCTGGACGGTGAGCGTAGGCGCCGGTGCATGATGCTCAGCAACATGACGCCGCTGAGCAGCAGGCAGATCCATCGTGACGACAACAGGGTGTAGCTGTATGCACCCAAGGCGCATCCGGGCAAGCCGCCGCACAATAACCTCTTGACGTGGACCCACTCGACGGCCTGCCGGAACGCCCATGCACGGCTTCCGTTGGTCAAGACCATGCCTACCGCCATGAGCGGTATGACATTCTCAACGCCCACGATGGGGATCAGCACCATGGGGAGGATCAACCCCGTCCCGAAGCCTGAAATGCCCCCAATCAACGATGCGGCAAATGCCACGGCGGCAATCAAGATGGCTTCATACGCGCCAACATTGTCCATTTGTAATCGCCTCATTCGTTCCGCAAAAAATCGCAAGAACGATCAAATGCCCCGCGTGTTCATTTGCTAACGTTGCTCCAGCTTTCTAGGAGCGTCTACATGCTGAACATCGAAAAAGCCTTGTGGTACATCGAGGCGGAGTTGAAATCCGGCCTGGATCTTGGGTGTGTTGCGCGCCACTGCAATATTTCTCCGTTCGCGCTAGCGCGTTTGTTTGCACTGTCGACGGGTTGGCCGGTGATGCGTTACATCCGCGCGCGGCGTTTAAGTCAGGCGGCGTTGGCGTTACGTCGAGGAGTACCGGATATCCTGCAAGTGGCGCTGGATGCTCACCCGAGATACCCACGTCTGCAAGGGTTATAAAAATACTCAGAATGTACGCAGATTCATGGTGGAGCACTGCGGCACGGGCTTTAAGTTCGACAGGGACTTTATGGCCTGGATACGTAATGGGGAAACGAAGACCATAGGGGATGTCGTTGACGAATGGGCACGAAGAAATCCTGGTGCCCACTGAGCCGAGTTATCCAAGAAATCCTTGAGTATGTCTGTGGATAACCGCGTCGCCGCCAGGCGGATCGGGCGTTTCAAGCGACGATCAAAAAATAGCCACATTGCCGGTGGCGCATCCCGCGGACCGGCAGGAATAACTGATAAATTTCCAAGGGTTGGCGAAATCTCATTCACCGGAGCGTTTCGGCACACTAGTCGAGCATTTCGGCACAGTAATCCCCCCGTGCGCTCTCTAGACTCATGCTTCTCACAAGGCTTAGAAGAGGTCACGATGAACATCAGAACAATCCTGTCCGCATTGTCCATGAGCGTCGCTCTCACCGCGCACGCTGCCGATTTTTCGTTGACGAGTCAGGATATTGCGCAAGACCGTCCGCTGACCAGTCGAGAGGTGTTCCAGGGGTTCGGTTGTGAAGGGGGCAATACGTCGCCGGAGCTTTCCTGGAGCAATGCCCCGGCGGGTACCAAGAGTTTTGCAGTCACAGTCTACGATCCTGATGCCCCGACCGGCAGCGGTTGGTGGCATTGGACGGTAGTCAACTTGCCGACTTCAACCACCCATTTGCCCCGGGGAGTGGGCTCGAACCTGCCTGCTGGTGCAGTACAAGGTCGCACCGATTATGGCCAAGCGGGATTCGGCGGCGTTTGCCCTCCAGTAGGGGATAAACCTCATCGCTATCAATTCACCGTATGGGCGTTGAAAGTCGATAAGCTACCCCTCGATAATCAGTCCAGTGGCGCCCTGGTGGGCTATATGCTCAATGCCAACGTCTTGGCCAAAGCGACCATCACTCCCATCTACGGACGTTAAAAACGATGCGCCCATGTGTCGGCACACAGCACCGGGAAAACACGATCGATGCGTTTGTCATCCGGGCGCGACAGCCCCATACCTTGCGGCGGGTATCGATATTCGCCACCACTTTGTGCCGCGTGCGCCAGGGACAAAAGCTGCTGCAATGGGATGATCGAGCGATGCGCGCCGGGTCGCAACATCTGATCCTGATGCCGGCCGGACGTGAGCTCGGTATTTCCAACTTCCCGGGTCGCCAGGGTCATTACATTGCCGATGCAGTGACCTTTCCCGGTTCGGTGTTGCGTGACTTCAGCGCCCGGTATGGCCAGCAGATCATGAGCTGCAACCAGGCTCCGACATCCGATCTATGTGTCCCCTTGGACAGGCATATCACCCAAGCGTGGGACCAGTTGTTGGCCGCCATTAATGCACAGGCTCCCCACGCTTTACGCACGCATTATGCGCAGGCGGTTCTATTGAGCCTGGGCCTTGGCGGCTTCGCCGGGCCGCTGCTGATGGATCGCAACGATTCACTGCGCGAGCGGGTGCAGCGACTGGTCATGAGTGGCCCGGAGAAAGACTGGACAGTTGCCAGCGTCGCACAGCAATTGAACCTCGGTGAGTCGACGCTGCGCCGGCAATTGGCCAATGAAGGGGACAATTTCAGGAACATCCTGGAAGGCGTTCGGCTGGCAATGGCGCTGCAATGGCTGCAAACCACTTCTCGACCCATCGGTGAGATTGCCGGCGCCAGCGGTTATGCATCGGCCTCACGTTTTGCCGTGCGCTTTCGCTCTCATTACGGCCTGTCGCCCCGGGATTTGCGAGCGACAATCTAAGTACCCACTTCAGCCAGTCATAAAGAAGACTCGACCGTCATGCGGTACGACCGCCGAGCACTTCTGCGACCCAGTCGGCAATGTACTGGCCGGCGTTGATGCTGTTGTCGAAGCTCGAATGCTGCACGCCTCCTTCCCGCTCGGTGAATATTTTCAGCTCGCGCTTAGGGCTGTTGATCAATTGTTCGTAGGTGCGCTGTGCCCACTTCAACGGGATCTGCGAGTCCTTTTCACCGTGGGTGACGAGGAAGGGCACCTTGATGCGATCCAATATGCCGTCCAAGTGGACATTCTCGGCGATGGCCATGAACTCATCGGTGTCTTTGGCGCCCCATACCCAGGCCACATGCGACCAGTAATGGGGAACCGGGAAGCTGCCTTCTTTTTCCATGCGGCGTTTCTGCACATCGCGCCAGTCGTGGTTGGCACCCCATACCACCCCACAAGCGAAGCGCGGTTCGAAAGCGACTGCGCGAGGGCAGTAATAGCCGCCGAGCGATACACCTTCCAGGCCGATGCGCTTGCCATCGATATCACTGCGGGTTTGCAACCAGTCCACCACGCGGCTGGCCCAATGCTCACTGTCGAAACGGGCGGTCAGGTGATGCAGGCGCAGTGCTTCGCCGGTACCGGGCTGGTCGATGATCAGCGACGACACGCCACGTTTCGCCAGCCAGGCGGGCAGGCCGACGCGGTATTTCATTTCTTTGGTGGAGTCCAATCCGTTGACCTGCACCAGAATCGGCGCCGGGCCAGTGACGCCTTCGGCACGGACCAGCAGACCTGAAATGTGCTTGCCCTCGTAGGGGATTTCAACTCGTTCGCAGTTCTCTTGCGACAGTTCGATACCGCGTTGGAAGGTCTTTAGAAAGCGCTGGTATAACTCTGCGCGGCCAGGCGCACCATGGGCTTGCAGGCGTTCGCAGCTCAAGTAGTAGGTGGCGGCGCGGTTGTATTTTTCCCCGGCCGATAACCGTCGGCCTTTGGTTTCGTCTTCCTCAGCCAAACCGCAAAGCTTGTCAGCCATTCTCGCCCAGGTTTCACGGAAGGCTTTGCTGCCAGCGGCGTCGGGCTGCTTGGCGGCCTCTTGGAGCGGCGCGCACATTTCTTCGATTTCGCCGATGCGGGCACCCATCTCGATGGCGAGGTCGACGGAAAGATTCCAAACGTAGTTAGTTGGGAAGTAGCGGAACATGATTGTTATTGTCCTTGTACAGGCAAAGGCAGGCAGCCAGGTCCGGGCCAGCTGGATCGGGCTCAGACGGTTTGAAGCAGGCTAAGGGGAGGCCAATTGTTTGGCCAATCGCGAGTCGGGATGGCAGGTATCGCGAACGACGATGGCCTGTGTGGATGGGGCCCGGGTTATGAGCTCCAAGCGCACATTCCAAGCCGTAAATCCAGATACCTATCATCGTACTTCACGATTGCTCCTAGCGAAGGATGCGATTGGTGCTGTCCAGATTCGATTCATTAAAGTCCGCCGCATACCGTACCGCCGTTGGCGGATGGCACCACTGGATCCTGCCGCTTGATGAACTGTAGCCACCGTCCGTCACGGCATTCTTTTCCCTGCTGTGTAAGGAGATGGGCATGTTTGCACTGAGCCGTGTGCTCGGCGATCTATCGGTGGGTGCCAAGCTGTTGCTGGGTTTCGGCCTGGTACTGCTGGTGACTCTCGGAGTGGCGGCCACCGCGTTCCATTCTCTGGGTGTATTGCAGCAGCGCGGGGAGCAATCGCGTCATGAGTCGTCGATCCAGGCACTTATCCTGCGTGCCCGCATCGCCGAGAAGGAATTCGCCCTGGATCTCTCTCCACAGCGCCTGGACCAGGTGCGCGAGATTATCGGCAAACTGAGCCAGCAACTCGATGACGCACCAGCCAGTAGCGCATCCCGCGCCACCATGCGCACGGCTGTCAGCGCGTATCTGGAGCAATTTCTCGGCTATGCCGATTCCTTGCGTCGAGCCCGCGAAGCCCGCCTGCATATGCAGGCGCTTGCGCAGACCGCAGGTGGCCGTTTCACCTTACTGTTTCTTGATCAACTGGATGCACTTAATGTCCAGCTAGGGCAAGGGACTCCGCCGAGCAGTGATCAGATGGTGCTGCTGGAGCAGACCGCTGCGCTGCGGGACAAGCTCGCCAAGCTGCGTGACAGCGAGCTGTATTACTCGCTCGACGGCGAGGAGCATTACCGCAGCGACTGGGAAATGAGCATGAGCGACCTGCTGGCCGCCATGCAGGCGCTAGATCTGGGTGAGCAACAAGGCGAGTCGCTGCAGGAGGCGAGCACGGCCTTGAGCGACTACCGCAAGGCTTTCGTCGAGTTCGTTGGCAGCCGTGGGCAAAGTGCGCAAAACAGCGCGGCGATGAATGCGCAAACCGAACAGGTGAGCCTGTTGCTGGCCCAGGCCGAAGAACAGCAGAAGCTGGCGGTACTGGACGATAATCGTAGCGCCTATCGTCAATTGGGTCTGATCACCGTCCTGGCGTTGGCCTTGGGCATGGGGGCCAGCCTGCTGATCCGCCAGTTGATTCTCCAGCCGCTGCGCCAGGCCGTGCAATTGGCTGAGCGTGTGGCGGCAGGGGATCTGAGTCAGCCGCCATCGGAGAGCGATCGTCGCGATGAATTGGGCCAGCTGTTGAGCACAGTGGGTAGCATGCTGGGCAATCTGCGCGGATTGGTCGGGCGCATCGACCGTGGTGTCGGCTCGCTTAACGGCATGGCCCGCAGCCTGGCCGAGGTGACCCAGAGCAATAGCCGTGGTGTCGAGCAGCAGCGCCAGGAAACCGAATTGGCAGCCACTGCCATGCAACAGATGGCTGCCACGGCGCAGGAAGTCGCCCGCAACGCGGGTGAGGCCAGCGAAGCGGTGGCCCACGCCGACGAACAGGCCCGTGAGGGCGATGAGCTGGTACGTCTGGCGGGTGGCAAGATCGATCATTTGGCAGTGGAGATGAGTGGTTGCGCACAAGCCATGCAATCCCTGTTGGTGGAGAGCGCAGCGATTGGCGGGGTGCTCGATGTCATCAAGGCGGTGGCCGCGCAGACCAACCTGCTGGCGCTCAACGCTGCCATCGAGGCTGCGCGTGCTGGTGAGCATGGTCGCGGTTTCGCCGTGGTCGCTGATGAAGTGCGTGGGCTGGCTCGGCGCACTCAGCGTTCAACCACGGAAATCGAAGGGCTGATCGCTCGTCTGCGAGGTGTTGCCGAGCACGCCGCCGAGCGCTTGCAAGGCAGCCACGTGCTGAGCGATGAGACGGTGGTGCTTGCCGCCCAGGCCTCCCAGGCGCTGGCGCGAATCACTCGGGCGGTGTCGCGCATCGAGCAGATGAACCAGCAGATTGCCGCCGCTGCCGAGCAGCAGAGCGTTGTGGCCGAGCAAGTCAGTCAGAGCATGACGCGGGTGCGCGAAGTGGCCGAGGGCAGCGCAAGGGAAAGCCTGCAGCTGCAAGTCTCAACGGCCGATTTGCAACAGATTGGCGGCGAGTTGAATGCGGCCGTCGGGCACTTTCGCACTTGATTCGTCTCTGGGCAGCGGGAGCAACTATTGCTCCAGCTCGTTGATGATCTGACTGATTTTCGCCCGCAGCCAACGATGCATCGGGTCCCCATCCATGGTGCGGTGCCAGAGCATGAACTCACGCATGACCGGGATTTTCACCGGTGGCTGCAGGATGCGCAGCGGCAGGTAGTTGGCATAGAGCTCGGCCATGCGCTGGAGCATGGTGGCGACACGTTGGGTGCCGACGATCAACTGCGGCAAGGTGTTGAAGTCGTGGGTGACGACTTCCATGCGACGCGTGAAGCCGTACTGGCTCATCAGCCATTCTTCGACGCTCAGTTGCCGGTTACGGCCAAAAATCACCGATACGTGGCCCATCTCGATGTACTGATCGAGCGTGATGCTATCGCCCACTTGGGTGTTGCCGTCCCATACAACACAAACGTGCTCTTCTTCGAACAATAGCTGCGATGGGTGGCCATCGATGAGGTAGCGCTCAGGCACGATCATCATGTCGGCTTCGCCGCGCATCAGCAGCTCGGTGGACGTGTCGCCGGGGCCAAGCAGTTCGAAAGTAATGTGCGGGGCTTCCAGGTAGATCTTCTGAATTACCCGGGCAAACAGGACACTGATCAGGTAGTCCGAAGTAATCAGGCGGAAATGGCGCTTGCTGGTGGCGGGGTCGAACACTGGTTTGGCGGTGATCGAGGACTGGATCGTCAGCAATATCTCCCGTACGGGCGCCGCCAGTTCACGGGCATAAGGCGTGGGTTGCATCTTGCGCCCGACCTGCGCCAGCAATTCATCTTCGAAATAGGCACGTAGCCTGCCCAGTACCCCGCTGGTGGCGGATTGGGTCATGTGCAGGCGTTCAGCGGCGCGGGTGATGTTCTGTTCTTCCAGTAACACATCAAGCGCCACCAGGAGGTTGAGGTCCAAATGGTTGAAACGCATGGCGGCCTCGATTCTTGTATTTATTTTGTAAATACATTCCGGCGTTCCCATCGCCGCGTCAAGCCCCTTGAAAGGGCGGATCGACGATGATTATTCGATCGTCCCCGCTCTTGGCTCGGTGCGCACAGGTATCGCGTTTGCCGATAGGTCGCATCCCGACAAGCGATTAGTCAGTGGGCTTTCCCGACGTCAGTATCGGCTCGCAGTCGGTTGGCCGTGACGCTTTATCGACTCCAAAACAACAAGATCGGCAGCGCATCGTCCGGCACTGCTCCGCAACGGGGTGTCGACCTTGCGCCGAATAAATTAATGGAGTGGTAACAATGAACATCATCGGCCTTGATGCCTTGGTTTTTGGCGTCGACGACATTCAAGCCTGTACCCATTGCCTGCGTGACTACGGCCTGCAACCTGTCGATGTCGACAGCGAGGGCGGCCGTTTTGAAGCCCTCGACGGCACTGCGGTGATTATCCGTCGTGCTGACGATGCCAGCCTGCCGGCGGCCATCGGGCCTGCGCCATCGATTCGTGAAACCATTTATGGCGTGGTCAGCGCGGCTGACCTTGAGGCCATCGCCGACGAGCTGGGGCGTGATCGCCCGGTAACCCGCGGTGCCAACGGCTCGGTGCACAGCGTTGACGACATGGGGTTTGCCGTTGGTTTCCAGATCAGCGTCCGCCGTCCATACAGTGCGCCCGCCGACCTGACCAACGCGCCGGGCCATGCCGCCCAGCGCCCGGTCAACCAACCTGGCGTCAATCCTGATATGCAGGCGCTGCCGCGTACCCTTTCCCATGTGGTGTATTTCGTGCCGGATGCGGTCAAGGCCGAAGCCTTCTACAAGCGCCTGGGCTTCGTGACCACCGACACCTTTGTCGGCGCCGGTCCGTTCATGCGCCCGGCGGGTTCCGATGATCACCATTGCCTGTTCATGATCCAGACGCCACCGCATATGAAAGGCTGCGAGCACTTCACTTTCCACATGGGCAGCGGCACGGAAGTGCTACTGGCCGGGCGACGCTTCGAGCAGAACGGCTGGACCAGCTTCTGGGGGCCGGGCCGTCACCTCTTTGGCTCCAACTGGTTCTGGTACTTCAACAGCCCGTTGGGTTGCCACATCGAATACGACGCCGACATGGACAAGCACGATGATGCCTGGCAAGCACGCCAGGCGCCGTTGTCGGCGGATAACTCGCAGCTGTTCCTGTTCACGTCCAGGGAAAAATGGTTTCCGAGCGGTCCGCCGCCCAAGCAGGCGTGAGTGCCGATCCGTCCATGAGCCATGCCGCCATTGCTCTGTGCCGCCTGGATGAACTGCTCGAAGGGCAGGCCCGTGGATTCGATCCGCTGGGTGCGGGAAAGGACAGCGTCTTCGCCCTGCGTCACCACGGTGAGGTGCGGGTTTATCGCAACAGCTGCCCGCATCTGGACGTGTCCCTGGAGTATCGCAAGGACCGTTTTCTCAGCGCCGACGGTAGCCAGATCGTCTGTTACGCCCACGGTGCCCGGTTCCTTCCGGACAGTGGCCTGTGCGTCTACGGACCGTGCCTGGGGGAGCGCTTGGGCGCTCTGCAATGGAAGGTCGAGGCCGATTGGCTGGTGCTCGAAGCGGGTCAGTTGGAGGCATTTGGACCGTCATTAACGTATCGCGGTTTCTGATACATCGTATCCCTACATGCGATTAGTCAAACGCCTGCTTTGCCGAGAAAGTGGGCACAACGCGGTAGCGAATGCGTGCAGAAGTACCCAGTGGCGAGGCCTCGAATCGCTCCTGCGGAGCCAGCGTGAATAACAAGAATAAGAGTGAGACAAGCATGAACCCAGTGAAGAAGGTGCTTATTGTCGGCGGTGGTATCGGTGGTCTGTGTGCCGCAATCGCATTGCGCCGCCAGGGCATCGACGTCGAGCTTGTCGAACTCAAGGCGCAGTGGACCGTCTATGGCGTCGGCATCATCCAGCAGAGTAACGTCGTGCGTGAGATGGCCAAGCTGGGTGTGCTGGACGGCTACCTGGATGCCGCCTGCGCATTCGAGGATGTGACCATCTCCAACACCGCCGGGGAGCAACTGGCGCGCTTTCCAGGCCAGCGCCTGGCTGGCTCCGAGTATCCCGCCAACGTCGGCATCTCGCGTCTGGCCCTGCATCAAGTCCTCAGCGAAACCACGATTGCCCTGGGCGCCTCGATTCGCCTGGGCCTGAGCGTACAAACGCTGGAGCAGGCGGGCGAGGGCGTCGACGTGCTGTTCACCGATGGCAGTCGCGGCCGTTACGACCTGGTCGTGGGGGCTGATGGCCTGTACTCCCATCTGCGCGATTTGTTGTTCGGCGAGCAATACCAGCCGCGATTCACCGGTCAATCGGTGTGGCGCTACAACTTTCCACGTGCCCCTGGCATCGATCACCTGGCCACCTTCCAGGGACCCGCCGGCAATGCCGGGCTGGTGCCGCTGGGGCACGACCAGATGTACCTGTTCGTGACCTCCCATGAGCCCGGTAACCCGAGGATGGATGCCTGCACCCTGGCGTCTGAGATGCGCCAGCGCCTGAGCGGTTTCACCGGCCTGATTGGCGAACTGCGCGAGCAGATCAAAAACAACGACCTGGTCGTCTACAAGCCGCTGGAAGTGGTGTTCGTCAACGAGCCCTGGTACCGCGGTCGTGTCGTGCTGATCGGCGATGCGGTGCACGCCACCACCCCGCACCTGGGGCAGGGCGCTGGCATGGCCATTGAAGACGCCGTCGTGCTGGGCGAGGAGCTGGTCGCCGGAGGCAGCGTCGAACAGCAGCTCGAACGCTTTATGGCGCGCCGTTATGAGCGCTGCAAATTCATCAGCGAAAGCTCGGTACTGGCCGGTGACAAGGAAATGGACCACGACCGTAGCTTCGACCGGATCGGCCTGGTCAGGCGGATGCTCGAGGTCACGGCAGAGCCCATTTGAGGCGCCGGCAGGACTGATTTCGCTTTCCCAAGGATGTTCATGCCCGTGCAGGCCTGGCCTGGCTCTACGGCGGGCGCTGTTTACCAGAAGAGCTGACATACAACAACAATAAAGAGGGTTACTTCGATGGCTACTCGCAAGCTCGCTGCCTCGCGGCGCGTCCCCTTCACCCTGACCCTTGCGGCCAGCCTGGGGCTTGGCGCTTCGGCTGCCCAGGCGTTTCAGATCGATACCGGCAGTCCGGATCTCAGCTTGCGTTGGGACAATACGCTCAAGTACAGCTCGGCCTGGCGCCTGAAGGACTCCAGCAGCAAGCTCAGCCAGGGGCAGACGGCGCAGAACCAGAATGACGGCGATAACAACTTTGGAAAAGGGCTGATCTCCAATCGCCTGGACATTCTTTCCGAACTGGACATCGGCTATCACGACTTTGGCGCTCGCCTGAGCGGTGCGGCCTGGTATGACACCGTGTACCAGGACCGCAACGACAATAACGACGCAGCCAGTGCCAACCAGCGTTCGGTCGGCTTCGACGAGTTCACCAGCGACACGCGTCACCTGCATGGCGGCGATGGCGAACTGCTGGATGCGTTTGTCTACTGGAACGGTGAACTGGCCGACCGTGCGATGTCAGTTCGTGCGGGGCGTCACGGTCTGATCTGGGGTGAGAGCCTGTTCTTTGGCGGCAACGGCATTGCCGGGGCCATGGCGCCGGTGGACGTGGTCAAGGCGCAATCGGTGCCCAACACCCAGTTCAAGGAAATCACCCGGCCGGTCAACCAGCTTTCGACCACTTACCAACTGACCGATGATATGTCATTGGGGGCCTTCTACCAGTTGGAGTGGGAAGCTACCCGTTTACCCGGCGCCGGCAGCTACTTTTCCACCAGCGATACCATTGGCGAAGGCAATGAACGGCTGATCACTGGCGGGCCATTTCCGGATTTCCTAGGCGGTAATGCCAACAGCCCGGCGGCGTTTTTCCACGGCAAGGACAAGAAAGCCAGGAGCTCCGGCCAGGGCGGCCTGCAGCTCAAGTACAACACCGGGACGACGGATTACGGCCTGTACGCGCTCCAATATCACGAGAAAACGCCCTCGTTGTATTTGAAGCCGAATGCCACCGGACCGAACTTCAGTACCGGGCAAATCGGCGAATATTCCTGGGTTTACCCGGAAGACATCCGTGTCCTGGGTGCCAGTTTCGCGACTTCCGTGGACGAGTACAGCTTTGCCGGTGAGGCGTCCATGCGCTGGAACATGCCGCTGGTGTCCAACGCCCAGACCGTCCTGCCGGGCGTCGACGCGGACAACAATGATGACGCTTTGTACGCCGTTGGCCGGACGGCCCACGTCAACCTCAATGTCCTGGCATCGCTGGGCCCTTCCTTCGTCGCCAATGAAGCCAGCCTGGTAGGGGAAGTCGCCTGGAATCGCCTGCTGGCAGTGACCAAAAATCGCGCCGCTCTCGACCCTAACGCCACCGATGACGGCCTGGGCTTGAAGCTGGTGTACACGCCCACCTATCGCCAGTTCTTCCCTGGCGTGGATCTCAGCGTTCCGGTGGGCATCAGCTATTTCCCCATGGGCAAGTCGGCGGTGATCAGCGGGTTCGGCCCCGATAGAGGAGGGGACATGAACATCGGCGTCTCCGCCACGTACCTGGACCAAGTGACCGTGGGACTGACCTACACCCACTTCTATGGTCCCGAGGACACCAGCCTCAACGCCGCCAACCAGTTCAACTTCAAGCAGTCGCTGAAAGACCGGGATTACCTGGCTTTCTCCGTCAAGTCCACGTTCTAAGAGGATTCGCGCATGACCATTCAGTTCACTCTAAAGGCCTTGTGCTTAACCCTGCTGGCCGCCGCCGCGCCGATGGCCCTGGCCGCCAGCGCCGAACAAGCGGCCGCGCTGGGCAAGACCTTGACGCCCTTCGGCGCGGAGAAGGCGGGCAATGCCGACGGCAGCATTCCGGCTTGGGACGGTGGCTACACCAAGGCCGATCCAGGCTACGTCCCGGGCGGCAAGCGTGGCGATCCGTTTGCCGCGGACAAGCCGTTGTATAGCATCACCGCCCAGAACCTGGCCAAGTACGCCGACAAGCTCAGCGACGGCACCAAGGAGCTGTTCAAGCGTTTCCCGGAGACCTACCGCATCGATGTCTATCCGACCCGGCGCACGGCGGCCGCACCGCAGTGGGTCTATGACAATACGCTCAAGAATGCGACCCGCGCCAAACTGGTCAACAGCAGCGCCGGCCTGATCCCCGACGGGGCCTATGGCGGGATCCCGTTTCCGATTCCACAGAACGGTACCGAAGCCATTTGGAACCACTTGCTGAACTGGCGCGGCACCTCGGTGGCGGCGCATTTTCGCCACTATCTGATGACGGCCGACGGCAACCAGGTGATGACCAGCGACGGCCTGTTGACCCAGGAGATGCCCTACTACTTCGAGGAGGGCGGCCCTGAAAACTACTCGGGCGACTACTGGCAGGTGCACTTTGTCAATTCCGGCCCGGCGATTCGTGCCGGCGAGCAGATCCTGGGCCGTGAGAACATCAACGGTGACAAATCCCAGGCCCACGTCTATTTGAGCGGCCAGCGCCGGGTGCGCACGCTGCCCAACGCTTGCTGCGATACCCCTACGCCGTCCACTGCCGGGGTCATGTCCTTCGACGAACTGTTCGTGTGGCAGGGACGTACGGACCGGTTCGACTGGAAACTGGTGGGCAAGCAGGAAATGTACGTCCCCTACAACACCAACAAGGTGCAGAACGCTGCCCAGCCGCAGGACCTGTTCGCCAAGCACCATCTGAATCCTGACTACGTGCGTTGGGAGTTGCACCGCGTCTGGGTAGTCGAGTCGACGCTGGCCGCCGGCAAGCGTCACCAGTTGCCCAAAGGTCGCTACTACCTCGACGAAGACACCTGGCAAGCCCTGCTCGGCGACCGTTGGGATGCCAGCGGCCAACTGGCCAAGACCCTCTGGTCGCTGCCTTCCGTACTGCCCGACCTGCCAGGCCTGGTGCAACTGTCGGCCGGTTTTTATGACCTGACTTCGGGGGCGTGGTTTATCCAGAACCTCTACGCCGGATTGCCGGAACAGTATCACGCGGTTGATCGCTACAAAGCCTCGGAGTTCTCGCCAGCGGCGATGGCTGGACGCGGCGTGCGTTAAATCCGGGTTGAGCGTGAAGGGCAGGCCTGTCGGTCTGCCTTAGGGTGCGAGTGTTTTTCCGAGGTGGGTTATGAACAGAATCAGTCAGGCGGGCGCTTTGCTCTTGGCCTTGTATTTGCCCTTCGCCACGAGCGAGTGCCTGGCAGGGGCAAACACCGTGGGCGCGCCGCTGAACACCCCGGCCATGGTGGTGCCGGCTGCGCAGAAGAGCGTATTACTCGATCTGGCGCGGGCCGGCACACGTGTGGTGGCCGTAGGCGAGCGTGGCCTGGTGCTGCTTTCCGATGACAACGGGCAAAGCTGGCGTCAGGCATCGGTGCCGGTATCGGTCAGCCTGACGGCGGTGCAGTTCGTTGACGCGCAAAAGGGATGGGCTGTCGGTCACTCCGGTGTGGTATTGGCCACTCGCGATGGTGGCGAGCACTGGACGCTGCAACTCGACGGTGTACGCGCGGCACAGCTTGAACTGGATGCAGCCAGGGCCGACCAGGCCACGGCGGCCAACCCGGATGACGCATTGGCACGTGTACAAACGGCCGAACGGGTCGTCGCCGAGGGCGCGGACAAGCCCTTTCTGGCACTGGACTTCATTGATGCACAACACGGGCTGATCGTGGGGGCCTACGGGCTGGCGCTGTGGACCGCCGATGGCGGTGCGACCTGGCAATCGCGGATGGGTCACATCGCCAACCCGAACGGGATGCACCTGTACGCCATCAGTCACCAGGGGACACGTTGGTTCCTCGCTGGCGAGCAGGGTTACCTGGCGCGCTCGGATGACGACGCGGTTTCGTTCAGTCAGTTGCAAAGCCCTTACGAAGGCAGTTTCTTCACCCTGCAAACCCGCGCCGATGGCGCCCTGTTGGCGGGCGGCCTGAGGGGCAACGCTTTTATCTCCAAGGATGGTGGCGACAGCTTCCAACGCCTGTCAGTCCCCATGCCGATTTCATTCAACGATGCCACCCGCCTGGCCGACGGCGAGGTGCTGCTGGTCAACCAAAGCGGTGCGCTGTTTCGCAACGGCGAACAGACCGGGGAGGCGCTGCTGCCACTCGGTGAGCCCTTGGGCAAGCCTGTTTCAAGTCTGATCGAGGCAGCCGATGGCAGCCTGATCGTCGCCGGTTTCACTGGGCTGCAGCGTATTGCGCAGCCATCCACTGCCGCTTCGGAGTGAGATCATGACGTCCCCTAGCCATTTCACCCCGTCTCCTGCGAATGCCTTCGATGACTTTGATCCGCGTTCCGGCTCGGTACTCGAGCGGGCCCTGTTCAACCATCGCCTGTGGGTGTTGCTGCTATGCCTGGCGACCACGTTGGTGCTCGGCTGGCAGTCCAGTCGCGTCGAGCTGAACGCCAGCTTCGAAAAAATGATCCCTACCCAGCATCCCTACATCGCCAACTACCTGGAGCACCAGCAGCAGTTGAGCGGGCTGGGTAACGCGGTGCGCATCGCCGTGGTCAACAAGCGGGGCGATATCTACGACAGCGCCTACCTCAAGACCTTGCAAGCGTTGAGTGACAAGATCTATCTGCTGCCCGGCGTCGACCGGGCTTACATGAAATCCCTATGGACGCCGGCCACGCGCTGGGTGGCGGTGACCGAAGCGGGCCTGGACGGCGGGCCGGTCATTCCCGACAACTACGATGGCGGTGCCGACAGCCTCGTGGCCTTGCGGCGCAATGTGCAACTGTCCAACGAAATCGGTCAGTTGGTGGCGTTCGACCAAGCCTCGAGCATCATCCATGTTCCGTTGTTGCAGCGGACCCCTGACGGGCAGTTGTTGGATTACACCAAGCTGTCGCAACAATTGGAGTCGCTGCGCAGCCAATACCAGAGCGACAGCGTCGACATTCGCATCACCGGTTTCGCCAAGAAAATCGGTGACCTGATCGCCGGCCTGCGGCAGATCCTGATGTTCTTTGCCGTGGCCATCCTGATCACCGCCGTGGTGCTCTACTGGTACACCCGCTGCATACGCAGCACGTTGCTGGTGGTGTTCTGCTCGCTGGTGGCGGTGGTCTGGCAGCTTGGCCTGCTGCCGCTGTTGGGCTATCAACTGGACCCTTATTCGGTGCTGGTGCCGTTCCTGGTGTTTGCAATTGGCATGAGCCATGGCGCCCAGAAGATGAACGGCATCATGCAGGACATCGGTCGTGGCATGCACCGTGTGGTCGCCGCGCGCTTCACCTTCCGCCGCCTGTTTCTCGCCGGCCTCACCGCATTGCTCTGCGACGCCGTGGGCTTTGCGGTGCTGATGATCATCAAGATCCAGGTGATCCAGGACCTGGCGATGATCGCCAGTATCGGCGTGGCCGTGCTGATTTTCACCAATCTGATCCTGCTGCCAGTGCTGCTTTCCTATGTGGGGGTCAGCCGCCACGCTGCGCGGCTGAGTCTGAAAAGCGAACACGCCGAACAAGCCGGCCAGAATCGCCACGGGTTCTGGCGTTTCCTCGATCTGTTCACCCAGCGTCGCTGGGCGGCGTTGTGCATCGCCCTGAGCCTGGCACTGGCGACGGCCGGCTTCGTGGTCAGCCTGCAATTGAAAGTCGGCGATCTGGACGCCGGCGCCCCCGAGCTGCGGGCCGACTCACGCTACAACCAGGATGACGCGTTTCTGACCCAACATTACGGCGCCAGCAGCGACCTGTTCGCGGTCATGATCAAGACGCCGGCCAGCGCCTGTTCGCGCTACGACATCCTGAGCAAGGTCGATGCCCTCGACTGGCAACTGCGCACCTTGCCAGGGGTGGATTCGACCAATTCGCTGGCGCTGCTCAACCGGCGGATGCTGGTCGGCCTGAGCGAAGGCAGCCCGAAGTGGTACGAACTGCAAAACAACCAGGCGATGCTCAACATGGTCACCGCCGGGGCGCCGCGTGGGCTGTACAACGAAGACTGCAGCCTGCTGACGCTCTATGCCTACCTCTCCGACCACAAGGCGCAAACCCTGACTCGCCTGGTGGATCACGTCGAGCAATTCGCTGCAAAAAACAATACCGACGAGGTGCAATTCCTCCTCGCCGCTGGCAATGCCGGGATCGAGGCGGCGACCAATATCGTGGTCAAGCAGGCCAATCGCGAAATGCTGTTCTGGGTCTACGGCGCCGTAATCCTGCTGTGCCTGATCACGTTCCGTTCCTGGCGCGCCACGATTTGCGCGGTGATTCCGCTGATGCTCACCTCGATTCTCTGTGAAGCGCTGATGGTCTGGCTGAACATCGGCGTCAAGGTCGCGACCCTGCCGGTGATCGCCCTGGGCGTGGGCATCGGCGTCGATTACGCGCTGTACGTGATGAGCATCCTGCTCGGCCATATGCGCCAGGGCACGAGCCTGTCGCAGGCGTATTACCGGGCACTGCTGTCCACCGGCAAGGTGGTGATGCTGACCGGTGTGACCCTGGCCATCGGCGTCGCCACCTGGATGTTTTCGCCGATCAAGTTCCAGGCCGACATGGGCGTGCTGCTGGCCTTCATGTTCGTCTGGAACATGGTCGGTGCGCTGGTCTTGCTGCCGGCCCTGGCTCACTTCCTCTTGCCGAGCAAGCGCGTCAGTAGGGGGCAGACCGAGTCTGGCCCCCTTGATGAGGCCCACCGCCCAGTGGCTGTGCCGCAGGCGAACGCCACGGTCGAGGCGGCCAAAGTGCCGCGCCTGCAAAGCAAGAAGACTTCCGGTCACGATCAAACAGCGGCTAATCCAGTCGCGCCATAACAAGAAAGGACTTAGCCATGCCTCGTCTGTATCTGTTCCAGCAGCCTCTCTGGCTTGACCTCATCGCCGGCCTGGGCGCCTTCGGTATGGCGTTCTGCGCGGCCCACCCGTCGGAGGTGCACCATGAGCGTTGAGCGTCAGGCGGGCTTGCCGCAGTCGTTTTTATTGTTGCTCGGCAGTTGCTTGCCGGTGCTGGGTGCAGTGCTGCTCGCACCCGTGCTGCCGCGTATGCAGGAGCACTTCGCCCAGACACCGGGCGTGGCGGTGCTGGTGCCGATTGCCCTGACGCTACCGGCGCTGATGATTGCCTTGCTGGCGCCCTTCGCCGGGATCATCGCCGACCGGCTCGGGCGCAAGCCGTTGCTGATCGGGGCCATGTTTCTCTACACCCTCTGCGGCGTGTTGCCGCTCTGGCTGGAGTCGCTGCCGGTCATCGTGATCAGCCGCGCCGGCATCGGTTTGGCCGAGGCGGCGATCATGACCTGCTGCACCACGATGATGGGTGACTACTACAGCGGCGCGCGGCGTGAACGCATGTTCGCGTTGCAGATGGTTGCCACCTCATTGTCGGCGGCGATTTTCATCGCCATCGGTGGCGTGCTCGGCGAGCACGGCTGGCGCACACCGTTTGCCTTGTATGGGCTAGGGCTGGTGTTCCTGCCGCTGATGGCCTGGCTGCTGTGGGAGCCGCGCGCGCAGGTTGTAACAGCAACAACCGCGGTGGGCAGGGCCTTTCCCTGGCGCGCCCTGGCACCCTTGTACCTGCTGTCATGCCTGGCTGGCTTGAGCCTGTTCATCGTGCCGGTACAAGTCGGTTACCTGCTTAACCTGTTGCACATCGACGGATCCCAGCAGATCGGCATGACCATGGGCGCCAGTCAGCTCGGTGTGCTTGCGGGGGCGCTGGGTTTTCGCCTGATCAGTGGCGTGCCGCCTTACCGGAAAATGTTCCTGGCCTTTGTCACGGCGGGGATTGGCGGCGCACTCCTGGCAATCGCCCAGAGTCATGGCGTGGTAGTGGTCGCCGTGCTGATCAACGGCTTGGGCATCGGGTTGATGATGCCGACCCTGATCACTTGGATCATGGCCCATGTCGACTTTCCTCAGCGCGGCCGCGCCGCCGGTGGTTTCACGGCGATGTTCTTCGCCGGCGAGTTCATCAGTCCGCTGGTCGTGCTGGCTATCACCGGCGCAGCGGGCGGCGCTTTGCCGATCGCGCTGGGGATTGTGGCAGCTGCCCAGCTCTTGATGGCCCTGGCCTGCCTTCGACTGCGCGGCAACGGAGTGGTTTTTCCGACAATTGTGGGCCAGGCGCAAAACGGCGTTTCACCAAAATAAGAACAACGAGGAGACCGTGATGAATTATTTGCTTAACACCTGGTACATCGCCGGGTGGGCAGACGAGCTTGCGCAAGAGGCGTTGCTGGGAAGAACCATTGTCGAGCGACCTGTTGTGTTCTTTCGCGACAGTCAGGGCGTGATCCAGGCGATCGATGACCGCTGCCCACACCGGTTTGCCCCGCTGCACATGGGCAAGGTTGTTGGTGACAGTATCCAGTGCCCCTACCACGGGCTGCGTTTCGATGGCGCCGGCAAATGTACCCATAACCCCCATGGCGAGGGGACCATTCCCAAGGCCGCGTGTGTTCGCGGGTATCCGGTCGTCGAGCGCCATGGGGCGATCTGGGTCTGGCTTGGCGATCCGGCGCTGGCCAGCGATGCGCTGATCCCCGACTTTTCCTTTTTTGAACAGGCGCCAACCCATGCCAAGGGCAAAGGGTACTTGCCAACCCGTGCGCACTACGAGCTGCTGTCCGACAACATCATGGACCTGAGCCATGTCGATTTCCTGCACCCCGATACGCTGGGCGGCGGGGCGTTGTCGCGGGTGCGCGCCAGTGTCGAGGAGTTGCCCAACGATCGCGTGCGCATCAGTTGGTGGGCGCCTGACGACGTGCCGCCGCCGGCGTTCGGCGCGCACCTTGAAGACTCGACTCGGGCTGACGTCTGGGCCGAAGTTATCTGGCATGCACCGGGCCTGATGCTGCTGGGCAGTGGCGCCACTTCCCCAGGACGCCCCAGGGAGCAGGGGCCGGTGACGTGGAACCTGCACCTGATGACCCCGCAGGACGCGACGAATACCCATTACTTCTTCGCCAATACGCGCAGTTTCGAGCAGCACAACGAACAGTTGAATGGCTTTGTTCAGAAGATGCTGATCGGCATTTTTTCCGATGAAGATAAACCCATGGTCGAGGCCCAGCAGCGCCAGATAGGTGAGGTTGAATTGCTTGACCTTAACCCTGTGCTGCTTCCCGTCGATGCCGGTGCCGTGCGCTGCCGCCGGGTATTGCGTCGATTGATCGAGTCCGAGCGGACGAGTGCTGAACCCAAGTAGTCGGCAATCCACTGTCCGAAAAGAGGAATTGCGATGAGTTTTCTACGTAACGTCTGGTATGCGGCCGCATGGGGAAGTGAAGTCAAGGTCGGGGCGCTTTTCCAACGGACCCTGCTGAGTGAGCCGGTTGTATTTTTCCGTGATTCCCATGGCGCTGCTCAAGCCATCGCTGATCGGTGCCCACACCGTTTCGCGCCCCTGGGCATGGGCGTGCTCAAGGGCGATGCCGTGCGCTGCCCGTACCACGGCTTGGAGTTCGATGGCAGCGGCAGCTGTGTCCACAACCCTCACGGCGATGGCGTCATTCCCCGGGCAGCCAAGGTCAAGGCCTATCCCCTGGTTGAACGCTACAGCCTGCTGTGGATCTGGATGGGCGATGTGAGTCTGGCCGATGCCACGCTGATCCCGGACTTCAGTTGCATGGACGGTGATCAGTGGTATGTCGGCAAGCGTTATCTGCACGCCAAGGCCAACTATGTGCTGGAGACCGACAACATCATGGACCTGAGCCATATCGAGTTCCTGCACCCCAGCACGTTGGGGGGTGATGGCGTCAAAGGTGCGCTGACCAGCGTGCTGGAGGAGGGCAACACCGTCTGGTCCAACCGACAGACGGTTGCCGAAATCTTGCCTGAGTTTCTCTACAACGCCTGGAACATCCCGCTGGACACCCCAGTGGACCGGTGGATCGATGTGCGTTGGGACGCCCCCGCGAACATGATGCTGTTTTCCGGCGCGGTGGCGACAGGCCGTCCAAGAGAAGAGGGCGTGTCGACGCCGATTCCACACCTGTTCACCCCCGAGACCGAAACCACGACGCACTACTGGTTCGCCATGTGTTTTCCCAAGGCGATGGGCGATTTTGCCGAGGGCTTGGCGGAACAGCAGGCAACCGCAATCAACCAGCCTTTTCACGATGAAGACCTGCCGATGCTCGAGGCTCAGCAGCGGATGATGGGCGATAAGTCTTTCTGGGACTTGAAGCCGGTCTTGTTGATCGGCGATGCCGGAGCCATTCGAGCCCGTCGTGTACTCGACCGGCTGATCGCTGCTGAACAACAAGCGAGTGCCCAGTGATGATCGACGTCGTCGTGACCCGCAAGCATCGCGAAGCCGAGGGTATCTACAGCTTCGAACTGGCCGCCGTCGATGATTCTCCACTGCCGGCCTTCAGTGCCGGCTCGCATATCGACGTGCACCTGCCCAACGGCCTGGTGCGCCAGTACTCGCTGTGCAATCACCCCGAAGAGCGCCACCGCTACCGGCTGGGCGTGCTGCTCGACCCCGCGTCTCGTGGCGGTTCGCAGGCCATGCACGAGCAGGTGCAGGAAGGTAGCCGGCTGCGTATCAGCGAGCCGCGCAACCTGTTCCCGCTGGAGCATGGGGCGCAGTACAGCGTGTTGTTCGCCGGCGGTATCGGCATCACGCCGATCCTTTGCATGGCCGAGCGCCTGGCCCAGATCGGCGCTGCCTTCGAGCTCCATTACTGCGGCCGCTCAACTGAACGGATGGCCTTTGTCGAATACATTCGGCGTTCGACATTTGCCCATCACGTGCAGGTTCACGTGGACGATGGCGAGCAGGCCCAGCGTCTCGACGCTGCACGGGTGCTATCGGCACCTGCCACCGACCATCACCTGTATGTCTGTGGCCCTAACGGCTTCATGGAACATGTGCTCGGTACGGCGCGCGAGCAGGGCTGGGCCGAGGCGCAATTGCACCGTGAATATTTTGCCGCCGCTGCTGTTCCTGCCCATGAGGCGGGTGGTTTCGAGGTGCAGCTAGCCAGCACCGGGCAGTGCCTGCCAGTGCCCGCCGATCGCAGCGTGGCCCAAGTGCTGCTGGAGGCCGGCATCGATATTCCCTTGTCCTGCGAGCAGGGCATCTGCGGCACGTGCCTGACGCGCGTACTGGAGGGGGAGCCGGAGCATCGCGACATGTTCCTGACCGATGCCGAGAGAGCCCGCAATGACCAATTCACCCCTTGCTGCTCACGAGCCAAAAGCGCGCGACTGGTGCTCGATCTTTGATGACTGCCCACGATCGAGCTCTGTCCGCTGCCGCGCCACTTTTCGCCAAGCCCCGTTGGCAAACTGATTGAGGAGTCTTACATGCAACAGCTTCCCGGATTCAAACGCGTGGTCACCGGGCACGATGCCCAAGGCCAGGCGGTGGTCGCCCTCAGCGGGCCGACGCCCAGTAGTTTTCCGCTCAAATCGGTGCCCGGCACGGTCTTCCATGAGATCTGGAACAGTGCCGCCAGCCCGGCCGTGCTGGATAACGGCGATGATCCCACGAGCAAGCCGCTGCAATTGAGCCCCGCACCGCTGGGCAGTGTGATCCGCGTGGTGGATATTCCGCCTGACAGTGTGCAGAACCAGGTCAGTGCCGACGCTGCCGCGGCGGCCTTCGCCGAAATCGGTCAGGCCCATGCAGGTACGGGGCAGGCTGACTCCAAACACAAGCTGATGCACCGCACCGAAACCCTCGATTACGGCGTGGTCACGGAAGGTGAGGTCTGGCTGGTATTGGATGGCGAGGAGGTGCATCTCAAGCGCGGTGACATCGTCGTGCAACGAGGCACCAATCACGCCTGGAGCAATCGCACCGAACAGATGGCACGCATGTTGTTCGTCCTGCTCGATGGTCGCTTTGCCCCCGAACTGCAAGGAGCACCGGTATGAAGCTGAGCACCCTGAAGAATCACAGCCGCGACGGCCGCTTACTGCTGGTATCGCGCGACCTGGCCTGGGCGGTGGACGCCAGCGACATCGCTGCAACACTGCAGCAGGCCGTCGATCATTGGCCAAGCGTCGAGAGCGCTTTGCGCGCCCGCTATGACGCCTTGAACGAGGGGGCATTGGCAAGTGCCTTTGCCTTCGATCCGCAGCAGGCTGCGGCGCCGTTACCGCGTGCCTGGCAGTGGCTGGATGCCTCGTCGTTCCTCAGCCACGGGGAGCGGATGCAGAAGGCTTTTGCGCTTGATCCCATCGAAGGTGTCGAACACACACCGTTGATGTATCAAGGCTGTGGCGACGATTTCCTGGGGCCCCACGATGACATCGTGCTGCCCAGCGAAGCCCATGGCATCGACTTCGAAGGTGAGTACGCGGTACTGGTCGATGACGTACCCATGGGGTGTTCGGCAGAAGAGGCCGCAGGCCATATCCGGCTCATCCTGCAAGTCAACGATGTGAGCCTGCGAGCGCTGGCGCCCCGTGAAATGAAGACCGGTTTTGGTTTTATCCAGGCCAAATCCTCATCGAGCTTTGCCCCGGTGGCGATTACGCCCGACGAGTTGGGCGAGGCCTGGCGCGACGGGCGTGTGCATCTGCCGCTGCGAGTCGAGTGGAACGGCCAGTGGTTTGGTCACGCCAACGGCGGCGCCATGCATTTCGGTTTTCCTCAGTTGATTGCCCATGCCGCACTCACCCGGCGCCTCAGGGCAGGCTGTCTGATCGGTTCCGGTACCGTTTCCAATGCCGACCTCAGCGTGGGCGCTGCCTGTATCGCCGAACGGCGTGCCGTGGAAATGATCGAGCACGGCGCACCACAAACGCCGTTCATGCACTTCGGTGATCGTGTACGCATGGAAGTCTTCGATCAGCAAGGGCAGTCGGTATTCGGAGCGATAGACCAAAGGGTCGTGAGGGGAGACCTGCCATGCGCGTAATGATTACCGGGGCCAATGGATTTGTCGGACGGGCCCTGGTGAAGCGATTGCTCGAATCCAATCAATTGCACGGCCGGTCGATCAGCGCGTTGATCTTGCTGGACAAAGAGTTGGTGGGCTTTGCTGAGGACAAGCGTCTGCGCCGGCATTGCGGCAGTGTGACCGACGCTGCGTTGTTGCGTCGTGCGCTGGCCGATGGCATCGACGTGGTGTTCCACTTGGTCAGTATTCCCGGTGGCGCAGCCGAGCAGCACTATGCCCTGGGCTATCGGGTCAATCTGCTGGCGAGCTTGGAGTTGCTTGACCAGTTGCGCGAGCAGCCTGGCGCGCCAGTGCTGGTGTACGCCAGCAGCGTGGCGGTGTACGGCGGCGACCTGCCGGAACGTATCGATGAGCGCACTGCACCGCGCCCGCAATTGAGTTACGGCGCGCACAAGCTAATGGTAGAGACGGCGCTCAATGACCTGGCCCGACGGGGCGAGGTGGACGGCCGTGCGGTGCGCCTGCCAGGCATTGTCGCCCGTCCACGGGAACCCAACGGGCTGCGTTCGGCGTTCATGAGCGATCTGCTGCACGCCTTCGCCGAAGGCGAGCCGTATTGCTGTCCGGTTTCGCCCCAGGCACAGGCTTGGTGGATGTCCGTGAAGTGTTGCGTAGATAACCTGCTGCGGGCCGCCGAGCTGCGGGCAGACGAACTCGGTGAATCACGCGTCTGGCAGTTGCCGTTGCTGCACCTGTCCATCGCCCAGGTCATCGATGCCCTGGGCACTGCCTACGGCCAGGAACGCCGCGCGCTGATCAGTTTCGCACCGGATGCTGCACTGCAAGCGTTGTTCGGCCAGTTTCCCGCAATGAAAACTCCCCAGGCCCGGGCCCTTGGCTTTCGTCATGACGGCTCCGCCGGCGCCTTGATCCGCAACAGTTTGAATGCCGCTGCCCCGGCGCGCCGAGCGCGTGGGCGTGCCAAAACCGGAGTGACCGAAAATGCAATCGACTAAACGCCGTCTGGTGGACCTCTCCGTTACCCTGGACAACAACCTCTACACCGACCCGCCGCCGTTGTTGCCGAAGATCGACTACATGGACCATCAACAAGGTTGGCCGGAGATGGCCGCGATGTTTCCCGGGCTGTCCAAGGCGCAACTGCCTGGCGATGAGTCCTGGGCCGCTGAACGCCTGCAAATCACCACTCACAGCGGCACGCACATGGATGCGCCCTGGCATTACGCTTCGACCACTGACGGCGGCAAGCCGGCTTTTGGCATCGACGAACTGCCGCTGGACTGGTGCCTGCAACCTGGCGTGAAACTGGACTTTCGTCACCTGCCGGACGGTCATGTGGTCAGCGCCGCCGAGGTGCAAGCCGAGCTGGCGCGCATCGGCCATGACTTGCAGCCGTTGGACATTGTCCTGGTCAACACCCGCGCCGGAGCCTTGTTCGGGCAGCCGGGCTATCTGGATGCCGGAGTGGGCATGGGGCGCGAGGCCACTTTGTACTTGCTGGAGCGCGGTGTGCGTGTGGTCGGCACCGACGCCTGGAGTTGGGATGCACCATTCAAGTACACGCGCGAACGCTTCGCGGCCACGGGCGACGCCTCGATCATTTGGGAAGGGCACAAGGCCGGGCGCGACATCGGCTACGGCCAGATGGAGAAACTGGCCAATCTGGAGTGCTTGCCGGCCCATGGCTTCCAGGTGTCCTGCTTCCCCTACAAGATCAGGCACGCCTCGGCCGGCTTCGTCCGCGCTGTAGCGATTTTCCAGGAATGAGCGGGCCCGCGGACGGTGCAAAGAAACGTGGCAGCCTTTCCCAGGGGCTTGAGACCGTGCTGTCGGCGCACATTCTTGAGGGGCGGCTGCGGGGCGGTGAACAGTTGCCCACCGAGACGGCCCTCATGCTTGAGCATGGGGTCAGCAGAACGGTGGTGCGCGAGGCCATGTCGCGTCTGCAAGCCGCTGGAATGGTTGAGACACGCCATGGCATCGGGACGTTTGTACGCGGTAGCGCGCTGTCGCTGGAAACCTTTATCGACCCGGCCACGATTGGCATCATCGTCGATTCGTTGGCGATCATGGAGTTTCGCATCGGTCTGGAGGTAGAAGCCGCCGCACTCGCTGCCCAGCGACGCACCCCCGTTCAGCTGGATGAATTGCGAGTTCTACTCGATCAGCTCGGGCAGCGTGACGTCAGCGTGAGTGAGCGGGCAGCGTTGGATTTCCAGTTCCATTTGAGCGTCGCCCAGGCGACAGGCAATCCGTACCTCGCCAATACACTTCGCAACCTTGGCGTCGTCATCATTCCGCGCAGCCGCCTGGATTCTGCGCGTCTTTTTCATGACGAACCTTTGCACTACGAACAGCGCGTGCAAAGCGAGCATGAGCAGATTTACCAAGCCATCCTGAATCAGGACCCGGAGTGGGCGCGCGCTGCCATGCGCTTGCACCTGAGTGATAGTCGCGAGCACCTGCATCAGGTTCATGAAGAGCTGGAAGGAGGGTAGGCATGGCGAGCACGAGCTGCACCGCAACAAGAACCTGCGAGGGGCTCATATGCTCGATCCCATAGCGCAGCCTGCGGCCACTGCTTTGACAATTGTCGATCCCCGTTGGGCGTTGTTCGTCCAGGTGGCGGCGGCGGGCAGTCTCAGTAAGGCGGCAGTACTGCTGGATATGCCTCAGTCCATGGTGAGCAGAGGCATCGCCCAGCTCGAAACCCAATGCGGCGAGCGTCTGTTCCATCGCACCGGGCGAGGGGTGGTCCTGACTGAGTTCGGGGAGCAACTGCTGCCTTGCGTATCGGGTCTTCTCGCGGACGCCGAGGGCCTTGCCGACGATATTCGCAACCGGCGTGGAAAACCGGTGGGCGAAGTCGTCGTCGGCATGCTGCCTTCTGCGGTACGTCGGTATGCCGGTACACTTTTTGCGGCCGTGCAAGCCCAGATGCCGGGGGTGCGATTGCATCTGATTGAAGGTGCGAGTGCTCAGCTCGAAGAGCAGTTGCACGATGGTCGTCTCGACATGGCCTTGGTGTTGCGCGAGAACGAAGCCAGCATTGGCGAGGCGTATCTGCTGGCCAGGCTGCCGCTGCATTTGGTAGGGCCTGTCACCGATCCAGTCTTCGATCATCCAGATATCCCATTGAAGCAGTTATCCGGATTGCCGCTGGTGGTGCCAGGGCGCCCCCATCTGCTCAGAGCCAGGCTCGATCACCTGGCGAACGAGCATGGCGTGGAGCTGTGCGTCGCCGTGGAAGCCGACTCTGTCCAGCTCCAGTACGAAGTCGTGGCGGCGGGTGGGGGCTATGCGATTGCCTCGGTGCTGCCGGGCTCGCTGGATAACCGACTGATGTCGTCGCGTATCGTCGCGCCCGTTCTTGAGCGCTTTGTCGTGCTCGCCGAGTCTCCCCGCCGTCCGGTCACTCGTGCCTCCCGTGAGGTTCGGCGGTTGATCTGCAACCTGGCCATGCCATCGATTTGAGCGATAGCTGCTTTCGATGCCGAGCAGTATTCGGCGTGATGTGCGCCTCGTAGGGTGTCAGTCAATCAATGGCTGATACCCGATGGCGAGGTTAGCGATATGCATGATTCTCCAGTGTCTCCAGTAACTGCCCCCACGCTCTTTCTCAGCGACGCCGATGTTGCCTCGCTCTCTGACTGGAGCTCCGCCGTTGCTGCGCTCGCGCAGGCGTATGGCTGCCCCGTATCCGATGCCATGGTGCCGCCTCGGTCCATGGCCCGGGGCGAGGGGATCTGGCTGCGCAGTTTGACGGCTGTCCCTCCGGCGGGTGGCCACATGGGCTGCAAATTGATCGCGGCCTCCATGCGCGCCCGTTGTGCCAGCTATCTGATCGCCTTGTTCAATCAGCAAACCATGGCCCTCAGTGCGTTGATCGACGGCAACCGGGTCACCGGATTGCGTACGGCTGCAACCGCCGCCCTGGCGGTGGATCTGCTGGCGCCTAAGCGGGCGCTGCGGGTTGGCGTGATCGGTGCGGGGTTCGAAGCGCGTGGCGCGCTTGACTGCCTCAAGGCTGTGCGGGACGTGGTCCAGGTGCGGGTGTTCAGTCCGACGCCCGCGAGCCGCGAGCGCTTTGCCGAAAGTTTCAGGCCTGCCCTGGATATCCAGGCGGTCAGCAGTGCGCAAGAGGCGGTGCAGGATTGCGATGTAGTGATTTGTGCCGCGCGCAGTCGTGACGAATCTCCTGTGTTGCTGGGGGAGTGGCTGCCTGCGGGCGCTACGGTGGTGTCGTTGGGCTCCACCTTGCCCGAGCAACGGGAGGTCGACCCGACCACGATGGATCGAGCGGTTTGCATCGTCGCCGATATGCCGCAAGAAGTGCTCCACGATACCGGTGACGCCGTTGCTGCGATCAGCGCTGGTGTGTATGTCGCCGACAAATTGGTCGCACTGGCGGACCTGGTCGCGGGCCGTGTCTCGCCGCGTCAAAACGCAAGCGACATCGTCCTCTACAAATCGGTGGGCTCGGCGCTGCAGGACGTCGTCATTGCCCAAGCGCTGTACGAGCGCGCCAAGCGACAAGGCCTCGGTATCGAGCTGCCCGCCAGCATCGTTCCTGTCTCGAAATAAACCCTCCACTGTTCGAAGGAAATCATCATGGCTACCTACCAGAAAGCTGATGCCCGTGTCTGGGCCCGCGACAACCTGATTGGCTGCTCGGCCGTCACCATCCCCAGCTTCAGCGCCGACTTGAAGCGTCTCAATGAGCGCGGCATTCGCCACGACATCGAACTGACGGTCGGATTGGGCTACAGCGCCACATTGCTGTGCAGCGAGTTGGCGATCACTCCCCAGGAAAATGCCCAGTTCACCGCCTGGGCCCGGGAGTCGGGGAAAGACTTGATCCTGTTCTTCCATGCGGCTTTTGGCACCCTCGCCGAGAACATCGAGGCGGTGAAGCTCGCCGAGAAAGCGGGGGCAGACATCGTGCTGCTCTCGTACCCACCGCAGTTCTGGCCGACCAACGAGCAGGAAATCTACGACTACACCAAGTCATTCTGCGATGCGACGGACCTGGCGGTCATGCTGTTCCCGATTCCGCTCTGGGGCTTTGAACGCGTGCATCCGGCGGGCATGTCGCTGGAGCTGGTGCGTCGTTTGTTGAAAGACTGTCCGAACATCGCGGCCATCAAGTCCGAGCAGGGATTCCCCCTGCCGGCCGGCATCTGCGAGATGTATTACCACTTCCGTGACCAGGTCGTGATCAGTTGCCCGATCGAAGGCGATGCCATTCCGTTGATGAGCCTGATGAAGCTGCAATTTTCCGGCACCAGCAACACCGCGTGGATGAGCGACTACTACCCCAAGGCATTCGAACTGGCGCGCACGGGCCGGTTCGAGGAGGCAATGGAACTGTACTGGAAGGTCAACCCGGCACGCAGTGCCAACGGCGCCGCCGCCCAGAGCTATGCGGGCGGCACCGGGGTACTCAATCGCACAATGTGGAAGTACCAGGACTGGCTCGCCGGCTTTAACGGCGGCCCACTGCGTGCCCCGGCGATGCGCGTGCCGGATCGCTTCATGAAGTCTTTGCGTCAAGGGCTGGTTGCGGCGGGTCTGCCGGTGACTTCCGATCCTGATAGCGCCTTCATGATCGGGCGTCACCCTTGCTGATAGGAGGATTTCAACGTGAAGCATTTATTGAAAGATCCCACCCTGTGGCGTACCGGTGCCTATATCGGTGGCGAGTGGCTGGACGAGACGCCCCATGGTCGGTACACGCTGCGTAATCCAGTCGATCAAACGGTACTTATCGAGCTGCCACGCTGCCGCGAAACCGAAGTGCGCCGCGCCATCGATTCCGCGCAGGAGGCCTTTGGTCCATGGCGCCGCTTGACGGCCAAGCGCCGTGGCGAGGTGCTGCGCCGCTGGTATGAGTTGATGGTTGAACATCGCGAGGATATCGCCACGCTGATCACCTTGGAGGAGGGCAAGCCACTGGACGAGGCCCGTGGTGAAGTCGATTACGCCGCTTCCTTCGTGCGATGGTTTTCGGAGGAGGCCACGCGAGTACGCGGTGACCTGATCCCTGGCGTGAAAGACACCCAGCGTATCGTCACCTTGCGGGAGCCTATCGGGGTCTGCGCTGCGATTACTCCATGGAACTTCCCTGCGGCGATGATCACCCGCAAGGCGGCTCCAGCGCTTGCGGCGGGCTGCACGATGGTGGTGAAACCGGCAAGCCAGACACCCATGACCGCGCTGGCGCTCGCTGAGTTGGCGCAACGCGCTGGGGTGCCCGCCGGTGTCTTCAGTGTGATCACGGGCAATGACACCCGAGACATCGCCGGAGAGCTCACGGCCAACCCGTTGGTGCGCAAGCTCACTTTCACCGGGTCTACGGAAGTGGGCCGGCTGCTGTTGGCGCAAGCGGCGCAAACCGTCAAGAAGTGCTCGATGGAATTGGGCGGCAACGCCCCGTTCATTGTCTTCGACGATGCTGATCTTGACGCTGCCGCTGACGGGGTGATGTTGGCCAAGTTTCGCAACAGCGGCCAATCCTGCATCGGCGCGAACCGTGTATTGGTGCAGGCTGGGGTGTATGACGCGCTGGCCGAGCGCATTGTCGAACGCGTGGCCCGTCTGAAAGTGGGCAACGGTTTGGAGCCCGGTGTGCAGGTGGGGCCCATGATCGATGAAGCGGCGGTGCAGAAATCGCAAGCGCTTGTCGACGGTGCCCTGGCGCAAGGTGCCCGATTGCTGGCGGGTGGCAGCCGTCACGCCATCGGCGCAGGTTTCTTCCAACCCACGGTGCTCGCCGATGTGACGCATGGGATGCGGATCGCCCGGGAGGAGATCTTCGGCCCGGTCATGCCGCTGCTGCGTTTCGAGACGGATGACGAAGCGATCGCAATGGCCAACGACAGCGAGTATGGCTTGGCCGCCTACTTGTACAGCCGTGATGCGGCGCGTATCTGGCGCAACGCTGCACGCATCGAGTCGGGCATGGTCGGGATCAACTGCGGTTTGATATCCAATGAAGTCGCCCCCTTTGGCGGGGTGAAGCAGAGCGGTCTTGGGCGAGAAGGATCCCATCTTGGCATCGACGAATTCCTGGAGGTGAAATACCTCTGTTGGGATGGCCTCGAAAGCGTCTGACATGAAGTAGCCTGGGGGCCATGGATGTCGGTGTGCACACGCCGGAATTCATCGGCCCTCTATACTTATCCGCGACACCCATCACCGCCAGCGATACCTCGGATTGTGGAATGCGATTTCAGCGCGGGTATCCGATTCGATAGTCTCGTCATTGATCCAACATTGTCAGTCGGAACTTCATGAGTCTGCGGCATCGACGCGGCAGGATTCGTCGGTGCGCAATGCAATGTCAGCCCGGTTGAAATAAGAATAATTAGGAGTGCGTGATGATTGCAGCAGTCAAGAAGGTCCTGGTCATCGGAGGTGGGTTTTCCGGTATGACAGCGGCCATCCAGCTCGCCCGTCAGGGCGTCGAAGTGGATCTGGTGGAAATAGATCCGTTGTGGTGCCCCCTGGGGGCAGGTATTACGCTGAGCGGTCCCACGCTGCGAGCGCTGGATACCGTTGGCATTCTTGAACGGGTGGCCGAGGAAGGGTATCTCTCCACCGATTTCGATGTGTTCTCACCGGCAGGCGACCTGATCGTGCAGTTGGCGCTTCGGCCTCCCGTCAGCCATAAGCAGATCCCCTGTGGCGGCGGCATCCTGCGCCCGGTGCTGGCTCGGATCTTCGCCGATAAGACCCGGGAAGTGGGCACTCACGTGCGCCTTGGCATTACCTTCGACAGTATCGTCGAGCGGGGGGATGGCGTTGAAGTGTCTTTCACCGACGGGACCGCTGGGCGCTATGACCTGGTCATCGCCGCCGATGGCGTGCATTCGCGGATACGAAAGGAGCTGTTTGCCGGGGCTCCATCGCCCAGACCCATACACCAGAGTGTCTGGCGTGCGGTGTTGAAGCGACCGCCGGAAATCGTCCGTCCTACTCATTGGCTGGGACGCACCAAGGTCGGTGTCAATCCGATTTCCGCCACCCATATGTACATGTTCCTCATGGAAAATCGCGACTCTAGCGAGTGGATTGATCCGGCGAATTGGCCAAGCGAAATGGCGCGCCTGTTGGGTGAGTTCCCGGCCCCGATCCTGCAGACGCTGGTGCCGCAACTGTACGAGCCGGGCGCCAGTATCGACTACCGCCCGCTGGCCAATCTGTTGGTACCGCTGCCATGGCATAAAGGCCGCATCGTGATGATCGGCGATACGGTGCATGCCACCACGCCGCATCTGGCATCCGGGGCCGGCATTGGTATCGAGAGCGCCATTGTGCTGGCCGAAGAACTGTTCGCCGCCAGCGATCTACAGGCTGCCCTCAGCCGGTTCGAAGTTCGGCGCTGGGAGCGTTGCCAGTTAGTGGTCGAGAATTCCGCACGGCTGTGCGAGATCGAAAAGAGCGGCGGCGACAAGCAGGAGCATGCCCGGATCATGGGCGACTCCATGGCGACGTTGGCTGAGCCAATCTGATAGATCGCTGGCCTTCGGCTGGGTGGGGGAGGACAGGCCATTGCAACGGTGGCGTCCTCGCCCACGACGAGCGTCCTGCTGGGGGCTGCCCTAGAGTTCCAGGATGACGACTTCTTTAACGTAGACGAAAAAAGATTCGGAAGACGCTGCGACCCCTTCATCAGAAAGCTGCTGGAACAGGGCTCTCTGGTACTGACGAAAGACCGAAAGATCGGCTTCGTTTTCAAACCACATGCTGGAAACGCCTTCGTAGACGGCTACTTCTGGTCCGAAATAAGCGGTCACCCTGTCACCCTCGGGAAGATACTTGGAGCGAACATGCCTGCGTAGCGCCTGTTGAAACTCAGGCTGCTGATCGCTCAGGGTGTCGTGGGCCAGATCCCAGGCGCTGAAAAAAGTCTCCAGCGTCACCGCCGGGTGCTTCTTTATAAAGATCATCGCCTTGCATTCAAGAGGCGCAGTACCGCCAGTGGATGTTTCTACTTCATCCATCAGTTGAGCAACTTGTTTGGAAAGGTCAGCGAAATTTTCTGCGTCAGGCCCAGTGGTTTGTTGGGTGTAGGGATCGCTGAAGGTTTGAATTAAACCTGGCATGTCGTCAAAGAATAATTCAGTGATCGAATCCCTGTGAAAGGTTTGGGTGTAAGCAGTGTCGGCATCAACGCCGAAGGCGGAGTCAATAACATGATTTTGCACGTATCGCTTGACCCCTAAGGGTTTGGCTTTAGCGATTTTCCCATGCTCGTGCTCGATATAATCTAAAAATTCCCCATGGGTCATTCCGGGTTTTCGGCGTACAGCGGCTAGAATTTTAATCATGAGCGTGCTCGTTTTTGTGGGGTTTATTAGCCGAATTGATCGTCTGATATCGAATGTCTTTTCTTGCAGGCTATAGTTCTGCAAATAAAAGATACGGCTAAAATTGTTCCCCCAACCAATCGGTGTTTCTGCTGGCAGGTATCGCGTAAATATATAGTTGACGGGTCTTTACCTGGTTCTTTCGCCCTGGGTTACTTCTATTTGAATGTCTCAGGGTGGCCATGGATGGTTCCTGCAAGATAATGTCGATGTGATGATCGCTGTCTTTCGCACCAGCTCATTTCCCACCCGTCACATCGAGAAACGTACCAGTAACGAACGATGCCTCCGCACTGGCCAGCCATAAGATGGCCCGCGCCACTTCCTCTGGTTGACCGCCCCGGCCCATGGGGATCGAGTCCTTGACGCGATCGACCCGCCCCGGTTCGCCGCCACTGGCATGCATTTCGGTGTAGATGTGGCCGGGGCGAATACAGTTGACGCGGATTCCTTCTCGCGCCACCTCTTTGGCCAACCCGATGGTGAAGGTTTCCAGGGCTCCCTTTGACGCCGCGTAGTCGACATATTCATTGGGACTGCCCAGGCGCGCCGATGCCGAAGAGACATTGATCACCACGCCGCCCGGACCGTTGTGCCGGTAAGACATGCGCTTGACCGCCTGCTGGGCACAGAGAATCGGACCAATGGCATTGACCGCAAAAATGCGCTGCATGCGTTCGAAGCCGAGGTCCTCCAGGCGCGACTGTGCCGACAGCATCCCAGCGTTATTGACCAGTACGTCGATACGTCCGAACGTTCGATCGATGGCCGCGAACAAATGGGCGACCTGCGCGGGGTCCGCACTGTCGGCCCGCATCGCCAGCGCACGGCGACCCAACGCCTCTATATCGGCTGTTACAGCCAGTGCCGCGGACTCGTTGGTTACGTAGCTGATTGCGACGTCATAGCCTTTTGCGGCGGCTAGCCGTGCGGTGGCGGCACCCACTCCGCGACTGCCGCCGGTTATCAGAATCAGCGGTGCCTGCGAGACGTTTTCCATCGAGATGACCTCCTGCAACAGTGAGAATTCGGCTGCGTCAGCCAATAATGAGGGTGCCACTGGCGATTACTGCGCATGCCAGGAGCCGGCGGACGCTAAGTGTCTCGCCGAGGAATGCGTAGCCAATCAACACGGCAAACAGCACGCTGGTTTCGCGCAATGCCGATACCGCGCCCAAGGGCGCTTCGTTCATGGCGTAGATAACTATTCCATAGGCCAGCAGCGAGACCAGCCCGCCGGACAAGGCGGCCAATATTCCGGGCCGCACGCAGAACAAGCTGCGGGCGTCGCGCAGGCCGATGTAGACCGCCGGCATCAGCACGCCCCACAAGACGCTCATCCAGACGGTATAGGCGAGTGGCGCGCCGGAGAGCCTGGCGCCAATGCCATCGGTGACGCTATAGGCGGCGATGAAGCAGCCGGTTCCCAGCGCATAGGGAAGGCTGGGAACCGACAGGTTGCGTCCCCTGAAGGCCAGCGAAATGATTCCGCCTGACACCAGCGCAATCCCCAATAACGCGCCGGGGGCGATGCTTTCTCCGGCGAAAACGGCGGCGCCGAGGGTGATCAGTACTGGTGACGATCCACGGGAAATCGGATAGACCTGCCCGAGGTCGCCGACTCGGTAGCTGCGTACCAGAAACAGGTTGTAGCCGACATGCAGCAACGCCGAAAGCACCGCATAGCCCCAACTGGCAGCCGCTGGCGGCACCAGGAACACCGCGGCGATGGCACTGGCGATGGCCACGGCGATGCACATGACTGTCATCGACCACAGTCGATCAGCGCCGCCACGCAGCAGCGCATTCCAGCCGGCATGCAGGAGCGCGGCGAAAAGAACCAGCAAAGTGATATGGATAGGCATGCGCCATTTTTAGCAGGCTGCTCACCCGGACTACAGCGAAGTCTCCTCATTGCTTCATGAGTGAATCCTCATGCATCAGCCATAAGCGCGTTGGACCTTCAGTGCCTCACTGATCAACCACTGGCGAAAGTTGACGATGTGCGGCTGCGATTCGATGCCTCTTGGGCAGACGAAATAGTAGGCAAGCGGTGATGGGAAGGGCACATCGAACAGCCGCACCAGTCGGCCATCGCTGATTTCCGTTTCAACATGCCCGCTGCGCACCAGGGCGACGCCTTGGCCGAGCAAAGCGGCCTCTACCGTCATGTTGGTATCGCCAAACCTGACGCTTTCCTTGAGCGGCAAAAACTCCAATCCGACTTTTTGGAACCAGTCCTCCCACTTCGGTACCATTTCGGCGCCATCGCGGTTCAGCAGCGGGTAGTGCAACAACTCGGCCGGGCTGCGCGGTGTCCCGAAGCGTTGCAGCAGATCGGGACTTGCCACCGGAAACACTTGCTCGCCGAACAGGAACTCTGAGTGCAGGCCGGGGTAAATGCCCTTGCCAAGGCGGATTGCGACGTCGGCTTGGGCGTTGGAGAAGTGGATGATTTTGTCCGAGGTGTCCAGCGAAACCAATAATTCGGGATGCTGTCGGGACAGACCGGGCAAGCGTGGCAGCAGCCATTTCAAAGCGAAGGAATACGTAGTGCTGACTTCGAGTCGGACCCTGCCTTTTTGCTCACGCAAATCGCCCAGGGTCGCCTCCAGGCTCATGAAAAACTCCCGGACAATGGGTGCCAGGGTAGCTCCCGCTGCCGTGAGGCTTAATGATTTGCCACGCTCGAACAACTGCAATCCCCAGAGGGCCTCGAGATGCTTGAGCTGGTGACTGACTGCACTTTGAGTGACATGCAGCTCTTGCGCAGCGGCGGTAAAGGTCGCGTGCCGAGTGGCTACTTCAAAGGCGCGCAACGTCGCGGTCGGTGGCAAATCTCTCATGTATACGGTGTCCCGGCGAGTCGTCAGAAATGGCAGTCATGAACGCTTGCTCATGATAGAGCATGCTGGGAGGCATTGAGTGCGGGGCGATGCGGGGAGCAATCTGGTTTTGCCGAATAGGCGGGTACTCTTGTGCTTGGGCGGGTTACTGACACTTCCAGGGATGCATGTTCAAGGTCCCGTCCCTCCTGCCGCTCTTCACCGCGATCGCGGGCTGTCAGAGCCTTACCCGTCCTCAAGATTTCGAATCCTCCCTCGTTGGCTTGCGCTGCATGATGATTGTCGGTGCGAAGCCTTTCAAACAGAAAAACCTGCTTTATATCGTAATGCTGTTCATTTAAGAAAGATGATGGACCTGTGGCGAGGGAGCTTGCTCCCGCTCGGCTGCGAAGCAGTCGTAAACCGGCGGGTGCGGTGTGTCTGATGCTCCGCATATGGCAGGTTTTGGGACCGCTTCGCGGCCCAGCGGGAGCAAGCTCCCTCGCCACGGGTTTGTCGATTGCCTTAAGTGAACTGCATTAGCTTTATATCGAGCGCTATGCCAACTATGGAAATGCTGGGTGCATGGCTAAGTTGGGCAAGCTCTATCAAGAGGGCGGACACGGCGTTGACCCGGATATGCGGCGCAAAATCGTGTAGCTGATTGGGCTACGCGACCGGATTGATGGACATTTCCATGGCCGCGCGCGAAGCGGGCACGCGGAGACTATGCTCATCGCTACTGCGCGAATGTATTGATCCGTCAGTCGCCAAGGAAAGGAGTCTGTATGCGTCTAGTTCTTAATGCCCGGTTCTATGATCGGATGGGCCGGATGAGCCATCTGGCGACACGTCGATATCAGCGGACTTTGATCGCCTTGTGGGTAACCGGGCTGGCGATGGTGGCGGCCAATGCCACCCAAGCTGCCGACAGCGGCGTCGCCGGCGGCGCTACCGCAAGCTATAGCATTGCTTTCAGCAACTCCTACGCAGGCAGTGATTTCCGCAAGGTGATGGTGCGCAACTGGCAGGAGATTGCGCTCCAAGCGCAAAAGGATGGCTTGATCCGGGAGGCGCCGGTGGTCAGCGCGAATAACTCGGCTTCGGAACAAGCGGCCCATATCCAGGACTTGGTCGTTCAGGGCGTCAACGCCATCGTCATCCTGGCCGCGTCCGACACGGCCCTCAACGGGGTGATCCGCGACGCCTGCAACGCCGGCATCGTGGTGGTGGTCATGGCCAGCCTGGTTACCGAACGCTGTGTCTACACCGTGGACTACAACTGGTCCGCCATGGGCCGCGTGGAAATGGATTATGTCGCCGAGCGCCTCAAGGGCCACGGAACACTCCTGGAAATCCGCGGGATTGCCGGCGACGCCACCGATCAAAACATCAGCGACGGCATACGCAAGGCCGCCAGCGACTATCCGGGCCTGAAATTCGCCAAGACGGTCTACGGAAACTGGACCGCGTCGGTCGCGCGCAAGGAGGTGGCACTGGCGTTGCCATCACTGCCCAGCATCGATGCCGTCGCTACTCAGGGTGGCGACGGCTATGGCGCGGCCATGGCGTTCAAGGCGGCGGGACGCCCTCTGCCGATCATCGTGATGGGCAACCGCCAGGACGAACTGGCGCTGTGGAAACAGGAACGCGACGCCAATGGCTACGAGACCGTCTCGGTTTCCGCTTCCCCGAGCGTTTCCCAGGTAGGTTTCTGGGTGGCCCAGCAGATCCTGGCGGGCAAGCAGGTGCCAAAGTTCGTCGAAGTGCCGCTGGTACGTATCGACGCGAAAGACCTGGACGCCTGGCTCGCCACGATGCCGGTAGGTGGTGCCGCCAACCCTTTGTACAGCCAGGCTTCCGTGGCGGCGATGATCGACGCGGCCACCAACAATACGGCGCCGCCGACGCCTTTGCCGGAGGTTACGAAACAGTAGCGGCGGGCGAGGAGTCGAGGCGCCATGTTGATATTCAAGTCCGCCGGGGGCAGGCCCATTGCCGTCAGGATTGGCCTGGCGGTCGCCGCGCTGGTGTTCCTGATGCTGGCGGTATCGCTGGTGAACCTTTACGGCCTGCGAGGCATGGTCCGGGCGGTGGATTCTGCCAGCCATTCCGCGGAAATCCTGGCCTCGGTCAACGGCGCCACCGGGCGGGTGGAAAATTTCATCGCCACCCGCGACCAGGAAAGCCTGTCCCAGGCCGAAGGCATGGTGGCGACGGCTATCGCCGGGCTCAACGCCATTCCGGTGGTCGAGGCGCAATCGCTCAAGGGCAGCCTGGAGAGGCTCGCCGCGGCGATCGCTGCCTTGCGGACGGCGACCCTGACCATGGACGGCGAAACGGAGAACATGACCGCCCACCATGGCCGGATGCGAGAGGCGACGATCCTTGTCGAACAGGGCATTGCCGACGGGCTCAAGGAGGTTGATTCCCGCGCCGCCGACCACGAGGCGCGGGTGGACAACATCGAAAGCGCCCATCGCATCCTGGATATCCTGCGCAACGGCGAGGGGATCATCACCGCCAATGTAGCCAACATGCTGGTGACCGGTGATAAAGCGGCGGCCACTGCGGCGCGCAACGCCTGCGCCGCACTTGCGCCCGTGGTCGAGCAATTGCGCGAGGCGATGGCCTCACCGCAAGAGGCGCAGGCCCTGGACCAATTGGCGGCGGCGGTCGCTGCTGTCAGCCTGGCAGTCGGGCACCTTGATGAGGCGCCCAAGCTTCGGGGCGGCGAGGCTTTGCGGCATCTTGCCGAGATTGGGGACGTGACCGAGCGCCTCGATGCAATGTTGGCTGACGTGGACGAACACGTTGCCCATGACGCCAGCGACATCCAGGCAGCCACCGGTTTGCTGCACAACGCAGCCGCGTTGTCCAAGCGCTTCGCCGAGCGTGTGGCCACCCTGGAGGCGCAAACCTTGTCGTTTCGCCTGTCGCCGTCGGCCGAGGTCGCCAGCTCTGTTGGCGACATCCTGGACGAACTCTCTCGTCTTTCTCGCGTCCTTCCGTCATCCGTTGGGCTGAAAGCCGAGGCCAGGCCGCTGACGGTCAGCGATCAGATTGCCGGCTACCGGGCGGCATTCGCCAGGTTCCATCAGGCCAGCAACGCCTTGAGTGACGCGCGCGACCAGGTTCGCAACGAGGCACGGAGCGCCGGCCTACTGGTTGCGCGCTTTGCTGGCGAAGCGCGCTCCGCCGCCTTGATCCACAATGACCGCGGCATGCTTGCGACGATCCTCGCCGGTACCGTCGCCATCCTGCTGGCCGGCGCTATCGCCTGGAGCACGTCGCGGTTTATCGCGCAGCCCATCGTGGCCTTGGCCTCGGTCATGCGCCGCCTTGCGGCCGGCGACCTGAACGCCGAGATCGCCAGCGCCGGGCGCGGTGACGAGATAGGGATCATGACCAGCGCCGTACGGGTGTTCCAGGAAAATGCCCAGCGCATCCAGGTACTGGAAGCCGAGGCCGAGGCCGAACGACAGCAAGTCCAGGCATCGTTGGAGAGGATGGTCGCCGAACGGACCGACACGCTGCACCAGCAGACCGAGGTGTTGGAGGCGCAGGCCGTCGAGCTCATTCAGGCGCGCAACCAGGCCGAGACGGCAAATCAGGCAAAGAGCGATTTTGTTGCCACGGTCAGCCATGAACTGCGCACGCCCTTGACCCTCATTCTCGCGCCTCTGGAGCAGCTCTCGGCGGCCACCACGCCACCGGCGGACTGGCATGTGCAAATCGACCGCGCCCAACGCAACGCGCTGCGCTTGATGAATCGGGTGAATGACATCCTCGATTTTTCCAAGGCCGAAGCGGGCAAGTTTGAGTTGTGTCCGGCGCCCATTGACCTGAACAGGACCGTTGGCGTGCTGGCTGAAGACGCCGCCATGGTGGCTCAGGGCAAAGGCTGCACCTTGACCAGCAGCATCGATCCCAGCCTCGGCACGGTGTTCCTGGATCCCCGGCATTTCGAGAAGATCCTCCTCAATCTGGTGAGCAATGCCATCAAGTTCACGCCCGCTGGCGGTACCGTGCATCTGGCAGTGACCGCGCTCGACGGCGAGCGATTTGAGTTCGCGGTGCATGACTCGGGCATTGGCATCGCGGCTGACAAACTGCCGCTGCTGTTCCAGCGGTTTTCCCAGATCGACAATTCCGCCACGCGCCACTACAGCGGCACAGGCATCGGTCTCGCCCTGGTCAAGGACCTGGCCGAACTGATGGGAGGCGAAGTCGGTGTCAACAGCGAGCCCGGACGGGGTTCGTGCTTCTTTGTCCGGCTTCCACTGGGCACTGAGCCCAACACCGTGCCCACCGAAACCAACGACTCCCACGAGCGATCCTCACCCAGCACAACGACCACCGCCGAACAGCGCCACCTGCGTTTCGACGACGGCCACCCTGGCAGTCGCAGCGACCGGGCCTGGACGGAAGGCGAGGGCGACGAGCAGCGCCCGGGACATGCTTTGCAATCCAGCGTGCTGGTGGTAGACGACAGTCCGGAAATGCTGAGCTACCTCAGCGAGCTTTTGCATGCCGACTACAACGTCGCCACCGCAGTCGATGGCGAGCAGGCCTGGGCGCTCCTGCAGCGTCGCCCCATCGATGTCGTCGTCTCGGATGTAATGATGCCGAAGCTCGACGGCTTCGGCCTGACCGCCAGAATCAAGGCGAGCGCCGGTTTCGCCCATCTCCCCGTGATCCTGCTGACCGCCCGTGGTGGCAGCGAGGCCTGCGTCTCGGGGCTGGAAAGTGGCGCCGATGACTACATAGCCAAACCCTTCTCGCCGCTGGAGCTCCAGGCTCGCATACGTGCAGTGCTGCGCATGAGCCAGGTGCAAGCCGAGCTGAATGCAAAATCCCGCCAGGCGGGCATGGCCGAAATCGCCACCACGGTGCTGCACAACGTTGGCAACGTCCTCAACAGCGTGAACGTATCGGCCGAGCTGGTCAGCAGCCTGATGCGCGGCTCCAAGGCGCAGGGGCTGGGCAAGGTGGCTCAGCTGATGAACGACCACGTCCATGACCTGAGCGATTTTCTCACCAGGGACCACAAAGGAAAAATGTTGCCCAGCTACTTGCTCAAGCTGGCGGAGGTGGTGACGGCAGAGCAACAGGGCATCATCGAAGAACTCGGGCAACTCACCAAGGGCATCGACCACATCAAAAACATTGTCGCTGCCCAGCAGTCCTATGCCGTTGCCGTCAGCATTGTCGAGACAATGCCGGTCCCGGAGTTGATCGATGACGCCCTGCGCATGAGTGCCGGCTCACTGGCGCGCCAGGAGGTGACGGTGGTCAAGGAGATTGCCGAGTTGCCCCTGTTGTCGCTGGACCGGCACCGGATGCTGCTGATATTGGTGAACTTGATCACCAATGCCAGGCAGGCGTTGAGCGGCGTGATCGATCGCAGCCCGCGTATCACATTCAGCGCCTTTATCGCTGACGGGCCGGCACTGCGCATTACCGTGGCCGACAACGGCAACGGAATTACGCCAGAGCACCTGACGCGGATCTTTTCGCATGGTTTCACGACCCGTAAAGACGGTCACGGTTTCGGCCTGCACAGCTGCGCCCTAGCCGCGCGGGAAATGGGCGGCAGCTTGATCGTGCAGAGCGACGGGGCTGGGCAGGGCGCGACTTTTATCCTCGATATTCCTCTCGAAGCTCCACCGGATAAGCGATGAGCACCGAGCTGGTGCCGGCTCGGTCTGCACACGCTGTCGCTGCAACCGTGTTATTGGCAAGCGCGGCTATTCCACCGCCTCGGCGACTCCTTGATCCTCACCCAGGAACCCGCCGCTCTGGTGGTGCCACAGCCGCGCGTAGGTGCCGTTTCTCGCCAGCAGTTCGGCGTGGGTACCTTGTTCAATGATGCGCCCGTCATCCATGACAATCAGTCGGTCCATGGCCGCGATCGTTGACAGTCGATGGGCAATGGCGATCACGGTCTTGCCCTTCATCATTTCATCAAGACTTTCCTGGATGGCGACTTCGACTTCCGAGTCCAGGGCGCTGGTGGCCTCGTCAAGCAACAGGATGGGAGCGTTCTTGAGCATCACCCGGGCGATGGCGATGCGTTGGCGCTGGCCGCCCGAAAGCTTGATGCCGCGCTCGCCCACCAAGGTGTCATAGCCGCAATGACCTTGTCGGTCGCTCAGTTGGTTGATGAAACCATCGGCCTGGGCGTTGGCTGCGGCCCTGCGGATTTGCTCATCGGTTGCATCCGGGCGGCCATAGGCGATGTTGTCGCGTATGGAGCGGTGCAGCAGGGAAGTGTCCTGAGTGACCATGCCGATGGCGCTGCGCAGGCTGTCTTGCGTCACCTGGGCGATGTTCTGGCCGTCGATACGAATCTCACCGCTGTCGACGTCGTAAAAGCGCAGCAACAGGTTGATCAGCGTGGACTTACCTGCACCGGAACGACCCACCAGGCCGATCTTTTCGCCCGGGCGAATATCCAGGCTCAGGCCATCGAGGACCTGGCGTTCACCGTTGTAATTGAAACTGACATTATTGAAAGTCACCGCGCCGCCAGCGGGCACCAGCACGCCGGCGTCAGGCGCATCCACCACCTTGGGGCCTCGGGTCAACGTCTCCATGCCATCCTGCACGGTGCCGATGCTTTCGAACAGCGAGGTCATTTGCCACATGATCCAGTGCGACATGCCGTTGATACGCAACGCCATGGCGGTAATGGCGGCCACGGCCCCGGTACCGACTTCATCCTGGTGCCACAACCACAGGGCATAGCCGCCGGCGCCAAGGATCAGCCCGACCACCAGGGCCTGGTTGACGATCTCGAACTGGCTGACCAGGCGCATCTGGCGAAAGCCGGTGAGTTTGAAATCTTCCATGGCTGCCCGTGCGAAATGCGCCTCGCGTTTGGAGTGCGAGAACAGTTTCACCGTGGTGATGTTGGTGTATGCGTCGGAAATGCGCCCGGTCATCGAAGACCGTGCATGGGCCTGTTCCTGCCCGACTTGCCCCAGGCGCGGCACGAAGTACAGCATGGCCAGGCCGAACAATGCGATCCAGGCAATAAACGGCAACATCAGTTTCAGCGCGAAGCCGCCGGCCAGGGCGATGATCGCAATGAAGTACACGCCGATCCCGGGGGCGATTTCGATGACGGTGAACAGCACTTCGCGCACAGCGAGCGCCGTCTGCATCACCTTGGTCGTCACCCGGCCGGAGAACTCGTCGGAAAAAAAGGAAAGGCTTTGCCGCAGCATCAAGCGATGGAAGTCCCAGCGCAGCCGCAGCGGCAGATTGATCGCCAAGACCTGGTGCTGCACCATCGTGCGCAACGCCACCAGCCCGATACTGGTGAGTAACACGATGGCGATGCCCCACAGCACTCGACTTTCCTGCCCTTGCGCATCGCCACCCGCTTTCCAGGTCGAGAGCAGGTCCACGACTTGCCCCAGGAAGGAAAACAACCAGGCTTCATAAATCGACACGCCAGCGCTGAGCAACGCAAACGCAAGGATATAACCGCGGGCGCCGCGGGTGCAGGCCCACAGGAACCGTACCAGGCCGACAGGGGGCGGTGGTGCTTCATCAGGTGGAAAGGGATCGAGTCTTCGTTCAAACACACGAAGCATTGTGGCCTCCGAAAGGTACAGGGTCGGCAGATTTTGCCATTTAATGGCTGTCTTGAGGATTTTACGAGGGCAAGCGGCGGCGTTGTTCTCGGCCGGCAAGTGAGCGATGCCGCGCCGAGACTCAGGATTGCGTGCAGCTCATTGAGGCGCTGCTGAGGGATTAGTTCGGTTTAAGCGCTTTTCGTTTAATTCAGTTCTGCTTTCCACCGACGAAGCGACAATACGATTTCAAAACCTTGGGACAGGCCGTTCGACGACGCGCCAATAGGACGATGTATCGATAAGGCTCAGGACTCGACCTTGCTCGGTGTCCTGGTTCAGAGCACCTCGGATCAAATCACCGGCCAGCCAACTTGGGGTATTGGCTGCCAGTACTCGGCCTTCGGAATTGAGCAGTAATGCTTCGTTACTGACTCGCATGAGGCTGCGTACGAGCAGCGGCTCCAGGGAATGCAGGGAAATATCGGCGGCGGCTACACCGATAAAATGATCGTCGAGAAAAATGGGGACCGAAAAGGCAACGATGTACAACTCAGTACCGTACAAATCCACAAACGGGCCATCTATCGAAGGCTGTCGGGTTTGCTGGGGACGGGTGTACCAAGGCATGTGCACGTAATCGTAGAACCGTTCGCTACGGCTATTGAAATTCAACGTCAGAGGCTGGATTTCATCTTTTTGCGCTCGGCACCACCACTCCAGGTGCATCTCGCGATCTTCCAACTCTCCAGGCGCGAAGACCACGCCAGCGCCATGAAACTTGAGGCTTTCCGAGTTCAGGATCTGCCGGATCACAGGCAGCAATGGCTTGAGATCAGCATGGCCAGGGCGCTTCGTTTTGCTGCGCCGATGTTCCCAGATGCTCAGTACTTGGGCGCTCATGTCATTGAGCCCCTTGAACACGTTACCAATGGAAGCGTTGATCAATGAGGCACATTGGGACAGTTCTGTTGCTGACATTTCGTTAGCCATGGCTCTACCTCATGACTCGGAGGGGACAATGCAACGCCAGCGGTTGGCGCGGAGTGCGTCGAGCCGTGTGGCGAGCAGGTAGTTCAGCAAGTTTCATTCCACTCAGGAGTCATCTTCGGCCATTTGCTGTAGCCGCAGGGAACTCAGGCGGCGAACGCCGCGTGCGACATGTGCTTCGGCCAATGCGCCAGCCAGGTTTGCATCGTTGGCTGTGATGGCCTCCAGAATAGCCCTGTGTTCCCGCTCGATGGTTTGCGGCTCCGGTTGTCCGGCGAAGGGCAGCCATAGCAGTTCCCCAAGCTCCGCCTGCAAGCGCGCTTCGCTGTGGGTCAGGCGCACGGATTGCGCGGCCACGGCTATCTCGATATGAAACCGGGCATCGGCTCGCCGGCGCTCTCGTCGCCCTTGGGCGTTGGCTAGCGCATCGATGAAACCACTGAGTCTTGCATGCTGCACGGGCCCGGCGCGCTGGGCGGCGAGTCGGGCGGCAGCGCCTGAAATGGCGGCATGTTCATCGGCCAGGTCACGCAATTCCAGCGTGCTGAGTTCCCGTAATTGATCGAACAGCGACTGATCTGTGGTTTGCGGCGCGGCGCAAATGAAGCTGCCACCGTTGCGTCCACGTCGGGTTTCGATAACCCCACGCTCGCGCAAGACCGCCAATGCGTCCCGCAGGGTAACCGTCGCAACGCCAAGTTGGGTGGCCAGGGCGCTTTCGCTGGGTAGCTGTTCGCCTTCTGCGAACAGACCCAAGTCGATCATTTCTATCAGGCGACGGGTAACGGACTCCGTTTTCCCTTCCTGATGAATGCGGATGAGACCTGAAGCAGGGCTCATGGTTGATTCATTCATGAACGACGCCGTTTGCGTGTGTGGCAAGAAATCGGTGAACGCGTCAAGCGCGCACGGACGTGATGCTTAAAAATTCTATTTCATATTTTATATATT